>JAYVSP010000796.1:0-1586 GCA_043775215.1 Planctomyces sp.
TTCATCAAGTGTTTGGTCGAAGGCTTTAAGTCTTTCAACCGCTTGCTTGGTTTCAGGAAATGTCTTCTCGCGACGCATTTCAGCGATAGCGGCAAAGAGCGAATAGAAATCGGCTTGATTCATAAATCGCGACTTTGGGATGAATTCGCCGTCGTTTTCACATTTCAGCATTTCCGCTAGGACTTTGATTACATCCTGGAACTCATCAACGATCCTTGCCTCTTCGGACCACTCCGAATCCCGCTCAGAGAAAGCGGTATCCATATCGTCAACCGACAGTCTCTTGTGGCCAACCTCAAGAAACAGCAACAAGGTTGCTGTTATCTCGACATCCTTCATTTGTCGCCGCGTTCTCTCTGTGATCCTCGGAAAAGGTGGGTCTAGCGTTTTCGCAACCCATTCCGTCATCTCTTCCGCCCGGGTGATAAAGCGACCGGCATACTTGGCGTGGCGCAGTTCCTGGAACGACAGTTTCGCGACGTTGCGATTCAGTCGATCGAAAATGTTGTTGACCACGGCCTCGTCATTCGTCGGCAGATACTCAATTGGAAAATCGTACTCCCAAAATGCGAGCTTTTCCTCGGCCGATAAATCCTCAAACGACTTGCCACGTGCCCGAGTGACCTTAGATTCTTCGCTGACGGTGAGCTTGCCGCTCAGAAACTCAAACACAGACGTAAGTCTTTGCTTGCCATCGACAAGCTCGTATTTTGTTAATCCGGCTGAGTCGATTCGTCCAAACAAAAAGATCGCAGGCGCTGGGTAATCCAACAAGAGGGTCTCAAGGAACGACTGCTTGAAATCATCATTCCAGACTGCTCGCCGCTGATATGGCGGGTCCATGTCGAGTAAGCCTCGTTTGTGGATGTCGTGCAGCCAAGCGATATTCTGGAAGTTCTGCCGTCGTTTTGCCATTTTCGTCTCTTATCGGGAATAAACTTCTACCCGGGGGAATCTTGGTAGCATTGGAGAGCGGCCCGCGTCTTGGTGGCGCAGCGGATTTATACACCGCCGTAGGGACCGTTCACATGGATGGGTTCAATTCCCCCACTCTCCGCTACTTGGCCCGCTTTGCTCTGCGGGCCGACTTGAGCAGCACGCTTCTTGCCCATTCAGAGGATGACGGCTCGCCTTGAGTGCCCGCAGCGGCGTCGATCTCGTCGCGCTCAGCTTGAGTCATCCGAATGCGGAACATGTGGGCTTTACGCTCATCGTCCGGTAATGGCGGACGCCCCATTTTCGTGTCGCTCATGGCGATACTGTAGCAACAACATCTTTTTGTTCAACCCCGTTTGAGGATTGACTGACTTATTTTGTGTTGCTACATTTAGTCCCGTTCGCGGCTGGCACCGCAAACAAAAAAACCGGCCGGACTGGCATCCAACCGGGCAACCACAACCGGATGACTCGCATCAGAATCGCGGCGTGAGAACCTGATTCTATCGCGAGCCATCTCAACGACAAGATGGTTCAAAATGCAATTACCGCAGGCTCATTCGGTAATCCAGGGAGGTCACTTCGGGAAATATTTTTGCCACAGATGAAACACGGATTGAACACGGATCAGGACAGGAGGCAGGGAATTG
>JAYVSP010000797.1:0-7026 GCA_043775215.1 Planctomyces sp.
AGGCAAGGTTCAAAGCCACGGATGAAACACGGATTGAACACGGATCAGGACAGCGAACAAGGCAATGAAGAATAGAGTGAGGTCACGGAACGAGGGTACCTAACGATTTCTGACCTCTGGCTTGGTCCGTGCTTTTGTCCGTGGCAAGAAACTTTTGTCCGGTATTTCGGTTCGCCGCTTCCTATTTTCAAATTCCCTGTCTCCAGTCCTGATCCGTGTTCAATCCGTGTTTCATCTGTGGCAAACAATATTCCCCGAAGTGACCTCCCTGGATTACCGAATGAGCCTAGATTGATTGTATGCCTGCGATCCCGATTGAGTCCTTGAACGATCCGCGTCTGGATGTGTTCCGCGATGTGAAAGCGACTCGGCATTCTCGTTGGGCCGGGCGATTCGTGGCGGAAGGAACTCGACTGGTCAAACGCCTGTTGGCGAGCGATTACGTGATTGAGTCGCTGCTGGTCAGTGACGGGCGTGTTGCCGAGTTTCAATCGTGGTTGACGGCGGACGTCCCGGTTTTCGTCATGCCAAGAGCGCTGGCGGCGGAGTTGGTCGGCTACAACTTTCACTGTGGTGCGATGGCCTGCGCTCTACGAAAACCCAGCCCGCGACTGGACGAGGTTCTCGCTCGCTGCGGTCAGCGAGCGACGTTCGTCGTCTGCCCGGATGTAAATGATCCCGAAAACATCGGCACGCTGATCCGCTTGGGAGCGGCCTTCGGCATTGACGCACTACTGCTCGGACCGGCCTGCGCCGATCCATTCTCGCGGCGCGTGCTGCGAGTCTCAATGGGTAACGCGCTCACATTGCCGATCGTGCAGAGCCGCGACTTGCACGCGGACTTGCTGCGGCTGAAAATCGAATGGCAGGTGCAACTCGCCGCCACTGTCGTCGAGAACTCCGATCCCACGGACGAGGGAGAGCCGTTGGAAGTCCGTGCTGCAATAGGCACGATCGCTCCGCTCGAAACACTGTCTCAGGCGGCGCGGCCGGCACGGCTGGCGTTGCTGTTTGGCAATGAGGCTCACGGTCTCGGATCGGAGTGGCTGGATTTGTGCGATCGCCAGTTGACGATTCCGATGCACGATGCCGACTCACTGAATGTCGCCGTGGCCGCGGGCATCTTCTTATATCACTTCACCACCGTCGGCAGAATGCCGTAGGCCGCGGTGCCTGCTTCCTTAACGGGATGCGAATCCTAGTCGCTCGCCTTACATGGGCTTTCCGGCGCGAAGACGGTTGTCAAATGCCTATTCGACGCGATGTCGAAAAATATTGTCCGTTGTTGCGTAAATCGCTCAAGACCGTTCCGAACGGCCGAGAATTGCAGAAATTCTCTGGCCGGGGGCATGTTTCCAACAGTCAACGGCTCTGCAGAGGGCACATTGTCCTTGAGATCGACACCATCACTGTGTTCGTATCCGCTGAGGACGTGTCATGCATCGGGATAAAAAGGTTGGGCTGGCGTTAGCGATTTTGCTGTGCAGCATTGTCGGAGCATTCTTCTTTCGCGAGGACTCGCCGCGAGGCAACTCGCCGGAATTGAAAGACCCCCAGAAGTTGGACGACGCGATCGCGCTCCGTGATAAGCCACCGTATTCGGAAGCAGACTCGTCTACGAAGCCACGTGCCGGAAACTCGCGCCGGACGGACGATCGGGCGAAGGGAAGTACCGGTGACCTCTCTCCTTGGGAAGTACCGGAATTCCTGCGCAGTGAATCCGACACGGGCTCTGCTCAACGTGGCAAGGTCAACGCGTCGAAAGACCCGTTCGATCCGAATGCCTGGAACTCACGCTCGAACGAACCCACGACGCTGAGCCCGCCATCCGATGACAACTCACCGGCCGTGCCGATCCCGCTGCACAACTCTGAGTGGGACATCGCTAGCAACGACAACTCGGGACATAAGGGAAGTGCCGAGACGTCGGTCGCCTCGCCGAAGCTGCGAACTCACGTTGTTGCGGTGGGTGACACACTGTCGTCCATTTCTGGCAAGTATCTCGGTACGCAGGCTCGGTACTTGGATATCTTCCAAGCCAACAAGGATCAGTTGAAAAGCCCGGATGACCTGAAGGTCGGCATGAAGCTGAACATTCCCGATCGCAACGCTGAGGCCAAGGTCACTGGCAGTTCGCGGAATACGAAGGTCGAGCCGGCAGCGACCAGTAACTCCGCTAAGCCAGCTCATCCACAAGTCATGTCGCCAACGAGCAGGGTGACGGACAAAACCAACGACGGGGCCGAAAGCGGTTCCGGGACTCCCACCAAGAAACCGAAGTTCAAGCCGTCAAGAACCGGCCCCGCAATTCGCCGCTCGGCCGAAGCGGACGAACCGCATGCCCCGATGAAATCGCTCACACAAATCCCGCCACAAGATCTGCACGAAATCGACGAAGGCATCCTGGCGGAACTCGAGCGTGACACCGCGACGGCGCCGGTATCGCGAATTGCTCAGGCCGAGCGCGAAAACGAACTTTCTTCCGAATCGGACAAGACGATGGAATAACCGCGTGATAGTGGCGTACGGGATGCATCCCCGCACGCCAAGATTTCAGGACTCGCATCGGTCGAAACTTCGGCGGCTCGGCTTTACCATCCCGCGACACACCATCGAAAGGGATGAGGTTATGCCGACAGTGCTCATTTCGCCCGAGGCGTTTTTGCAGCAACCTGACGCGTCGTACGCTCGACTGTTGCGCGACGCGGGGTTTGAAATTCGTTATCCGAAGAATCCGACGTTCACTCGCGGACTTGGCCCCGAAGAGGAAACGATTGAAGCTCTGCAAGGGGCCGTCGCCGTCATTGCCGGGGGCGAGCATTTGACGCGGCGAGTCATTGAGTCTTCGCCAACTTTGCGCGTCATCGCGCGATCGGGCGTCGGTTTCGATCGCGTGGACATCGCGGCTGCGACCGAGCGGAACGTTGCCGTCACGATCACACCGACCGCCAATCATGAAGCGGTTGCCGAACAGGCGCTCGCGCTGTTGTTGGGCGTTGCGAAGAACGTCGCGCTGAACGATCGCAACTTGCGAGCCGGCCGCTGGTCGCAAATCCTGACCGCTCCGGTGCGCGGCCGCACGGCTGGCGTGATCGGTCTGGGACGAATCGGCCGCAGCACGGCGATTCGCTTCGCCGCCGTGGGCCTGAAGGTGATCGCCTACGAGACATTCCCGAATCGCGAGTTTGTCGACCAGCATGGCATCGAACTGGTGGAACTCGACGAACTTTTGCAGCGTTCGGACTTCGTCAGCGTGCATTGTCCGCTCAACGAGGAAACGCGCGGGCTGTGCAATGCGGGTTTCTTCGCTCGCATGAAGCCCGGTAGCGTGCTGATCAACACCTCGCGCGGCGGCTTGGTGGTGGAAACCGATCTGCTCGCCGCACTGCAATCCGGGCACTTGGCCGGAGCCGGGCTGGATGTCTTTCAGCAAGAGCCGCTCTCCAAAACCAGTCCACTCCTGCAGGTCGAAAACGTGGTGCTCAGTCCGCATCTGGCCGGCACTGACACGCGCAGCATGGAGGATATGGGGATCGAGAGTGCTCACAACATACTCAAGCTGAGCCGCAACGAGTGGCCCGAAGGCGCGGTCGTCAACGTGGAACTGCGGTCGCGCTGGAAATGGTGATTGACCGCAATGCCAACTGAGCACGTTTGACGGACGATTTCAAGCAAAGGCGCGAAGACGCAAAGAATCAGCGGAGAGGTTGCGGGTTTCTGGTCGCGAACTGGTCTTCTTCTGTGATCCGTTGCAACTTAGCCTCTTGGCATCTTTGCGTTGAAGAACCGCTCCTGTGATTTGATTTTCCGGCCATGTCTGAGTCTGCCGATACCACTGTACCACTCATTATCACCGAACCGGGCGACGTGCTGCCGGTCGATGTGCGCGAGAAGGTCCGTTCGCTGCCGACGACTTCCGGCGTGTACCTGATGAAGGATGCGTTGGGCCGAGTGATCTACGTCGGCAAGGCGGTCAATCTGCGCAGCCGAGTCGGTAGCTACTTCAATTCTGCGGCGACGCTTGAGCGGCGGACACGCGACCTTGTGCCGGAGATTCGCGATCTCGATTTCATCGCGTGCGACAGTGAGGTCGAAGCGTTATTGCTCGAAGCACGGTTGATCAAGGACATCCGCCCTCGGTTCAACACGGAGCTCAAGGATGACAAGACGTTCCCCTATTTGCAGATCTCAACGCGAGAGGAATTCCCGCGCATCGAGTTCACTCGCAAACCCCGCACGCGCGGCGTGAAGTTGTACGGACCGTTCACAAGTGCCAAGCGGCTGCGCGGCGCGATCAGCGTGTTGCAGCGCATCTTCCGGTTCCGTACTTGCTCGTTGGACATCGAAGAAGCCGATGAACGCTGGCGGTGGTTTCGTCCGTGTCTGCTGGCGAGCATCGGGCAATGCACGGCTCCGTGCAATCTGCGGATCACCAAGGAGGAATATCGCCGCGATATCCGCCGGCTGCGCATGGTGTTGGACGGCAAAAAAACGGAACTCCTCAAAGAACTGAAGGCCGAGATGCTGGCCTCCTCGCAGGAGTTGAAGTTTGAGCGAGCGGCGCGCATCCGCGACGAAATCCATTCGCTGGAAACGCTCGATCTGCGAGGTAACCTCAAGGATCACGAACAGCCGGAAGTTTTTCCGATCGATCCGAAGAAGGGTCTTCGCGGCCTGAAGAAAATCTTGAACCTCGAAAACCTACCGCGCCGAATCGAAGGAATCGACATCGCTCATCTGCAAGGGGGCGAGACGGTCGCGAGTCTTGTCTCGTTCCTCGATGGATTACCGTTCAAACATGGTTACAGGCGGTTCAAGATCAAGTCGGTTCAGGGAGTCGATGACTTCGCCTCGATCCGCGAAGTCGTTAGCCGCCGCTTCAGCCGGCTCCGCGAAGAGAGTGAATCGTTCCCGGATCTTGTGCTGATCGACGGCGGCAAAGGACAACTCAGCGCGGCGCTTGATGCTTTCCGTCTGTTAGACATCACGCCGCCGCCTCTCTTATCGCTGGCGAAGCGGGACGAAGAGATCTTTCTCCCCGGCGAATCCGAGCCGATTCGGCTCAGCAAACACGCCTATGCCTTGAGACTGTTGCAGTACGTTCGCGACGAAGCTCACCGCTTTGCACAGCAATATCATCATTTGCTGCGGCGAAAGTCGTCGCTGGGCGAATGACTGACTCGTCGTATTCAGACATTCGCCGATTGTCTCGCTCTTTGCCCGTTTGGGCACTGCCGCTACATTCCGCCGCGTGGTCGGTGGGTGGCCCAAGCTTTGTTCGTGGACTGTCGATGAACGGCGGTCCTCGGACACTTCGGGGATACCCCGAAGTTGTTGATTGGTGTGCATTGCGATTTCGCGGCAACGCAAGGTCCGCCTTGGGACTCATGCATTGCCACGCTACTGGACCCGTTGAGCCACCCGCCGACCAGTCTTAGGACCGGCGCATCAATAACTGTCGTAGCCGAAGTCGCTAGACTTCGGATCTGAACTCTGGCGAGTTCAGCTACATCGGACAGTTATTGATGCGCCGGTCCTTAATGTTGTCGCGGCAAGATTGCTTTTGGGCACGAATGAACTGGCTTCAGAAACTGTTTGGCTGGTTGTTTGCAGGCCGTGACCGAGAGTCCTCGGAATCGCCCTCAACGCCGGAGGCCGACTCAACGTCGTTGCGGGATGCCGAGAAAGTTCCTGCGCGGGAACGGCGTCGTATTCGACTCTCGGCAACCCGACGGCGCGCGATACCTCCTGCAAGTCGCACGAGCGACCACGTCACGCCCGAGTCTCCGTATCTTTTCGCGTGGAACACGATTGGCTGGTTTCGCCGGAAATTCCTGGATCTCGCGCAAGACGAAGACGCCGAGCGGTTGCAACAATTCGGGCTCCCCGCGTTTCGCACTCCGCAGCAATTGGCGGATTGGTTGGGAATTCGTGTGGGGCAGTTAGCCTGGTTGGTTCATCGAAGCACGCCGGATCGACGGCCTGCGGATGAGCGTCAGTCCCATTACGTTTATCGTTGGGTGCGAAAACGTTCGGCCCGCTTGGAAGCCGGAACGCCACATCATCCTGTGAGTTCGTCGTGGCGGTTGATTGAGGCTCCCAAGCAGATGCTCAAGGCCGCACAGAAACGCATCCTGACCGAGATTCTCAACAAAGTGCCGGCTCATCCGGCGGCTCATGGATTTGTGCAAGGACGGTCGATCGTCACGAATGCGAAACCGCATGTCGGCCAGGCTGTGGTGATCAAGCTCGACTTGCGAAACTTCTATCCGAACGTCACGTACAGCCGAGTTGTGGCCATCTTTCGCTCGCTGGGATATTGCCGCGAGGCGGCGATTTGGTTGGCACGTCTGACAACCTCCGCTATCCCGTGGTCCATGTCAGCACCAGACGGTGACGAGGAAACGAAGGCACTTTACGTCCATCGGCACTTACCGCAGGGAGCACCGACCTCGCCCGCGATCGCAAACCTGTCCGCGTTTGGGTTGGACATTCGATTGACTGGATTGTTGAAGACATTCGGCGGCAACTACACGCGTTACGCCGACGACCTGACGCTGTCGGGACCGGATGACTTTCGGTATGCACTGCGATGCGTCATTCCTCTGGCCGAACAAATTGTCCGATCCGAACGGTTCTTGTTGAATCACCGCAAGCGGCGCGTCGTGCGCCATGGTCGAAGGCAGGTCGTTACCGGAGTGGTCGTCAATCAGAAGACCAACGTCCGCCGCGAGGAATTCGATCGGCTGAAGGCCATCCTGACAAACTGTGTGAAGCTCGGCCCATCGACTCAAAATCGAGAATCTCGTGATGATTTTGCCGCTCACCTGCGCGGTCGAATTGCATTCGTGAAGCAGCTCAATCCAACTCGCGGCGATAAACTGCTGCGGCTATTCGAACAGATCGACTGGCAGCGATGATTCCTAGATCGTTAACGCCGAAGGCGTTGTTTTCCTGACACAAAATCCTAAATCCGAAGAACCAAATCCAAAGGAAATCCGAAACACAAAATCTGAAATGAGTCCC
>JAYVSP010000798.1:0-3489 GCA_043775215.1 Planctomyces sp.
CAATTCCCTGCCTCCTGTCCTGATCCGTGTTCAATCCGTGTTTCATCTGTGGCAAAAATATTTCCCGAAGTGACCTCCCTGGATTACCGAATGAGCCTGAAGATTTTGTTTGATCCGTATTCCAACCGTGGCCAAAATCTCTTGATGCGGGCGATGCCTTCAGTCGCAGCCAATTGTCGAAAACTTTCTGACATTCACGAATTCCAGCGATTTGTTGAGCGATCGTGGGGAATGTCGGTACGATCACTCGGCAAACACGCCTCGATCCACCTCGAACCACACAGAGAGCTATGAGCGATCCGCAAACAACATTCGTTGAAGGTCACACGGTTGGAATCGACTTGGGAACGTCGTACTCAGCCCTGGCACGGCTGGGGGAAGACGGCAACCCGGAAGTCATCAACAACGCGAATGACAGCCCGATCACCGCGTCAATCGTCGTCTTGAATGACAACGGCCGTATTTTGGTCGGGCCGCCGGCCGAAGTTCTCGCCGAGCAAGACCCGCAACGCGTGGTCGTCGCTATCAAGCGAGAGATGGGCAATCCGCGATTCGCGCTGCACTACCAAGAGCGGCGGATGACACCGGAACTGATTTCTTCGCTCATTCTGACGAAGCTCAAGACCGATGCGGAGAAGCGAATTGGTCCGATCGGCAATGCGGTCATCACGGTGCCATACTACTTCAACGAACCCAAACGAGCGGCCACGCAATACGCCGGCAAGATCGCCGGACTGAATGTGTTGGACATCATCAACGAGCCGACTGCGGCGACTCTGGCTTATGCCTGGATGAAGGGGGAGCTCGGCCAGTTGGACATGCCGGACACGACCCGCACAATCTTGGTCTATGACCTGGGCGGCGGGACGTTCGATCTGACCGTCGTGCGTTACACGCCGACGCACTTCACCGTCATCGCCACCGACGGTGACACGATGCTCGGTGGACTCGACTGGACCGCGCGGATCTTGGATTTCGTGTGTGAAAAGTTCGCGGCCAAACACGGCGTCGATCCACGAGCCGACGCGCAGGCGAAATTCGCGATGCTCCGCGAGTGCGAGGCGGCGAAGCGGGAACTGAGCCACTGGAACAAGACGACGATCGCCATCAAGTACCGTGGCCAGTCGCTGTCCGTTGAGTTAACGCGTTCGGAGTTCGAGAAGCTGACGCTCGACCTGTTGCAGCGGACACGCGACACGACGGAGTTCGTGCTGGATAACAATAAGGTCGACCGCGACAGCCTGGACGAGGTCTTGATGGTCGGCGGCAGCACGGCGATGCCGGCGGTGGTCGAAATGCTCAAGTCGATCACGGGCCGCACGCCGTCGCGCGTGCTGAACCCGCAATTGGCGGTCGCTCAGGGAGCGGCAATTCACGCGGCGATCCTGGAGGCCAAAGCCACCGACGGCCAAGGACACATGACGCATGCACTGCTCAACCGCTTGCGAGCTGTGACGACCACGGACGTCAATTCGCACTCGCTGGGAGTTGAACTCACTGACCCGAAGGACCAAATGAAAAAACGCAACCACATCATGATCCCGCGCAATTCCCGCTTGCCCTGCGGAGTCAAAAAACAGTTCGTCACAACAGTCGATATGCCCAACAGCATCGTCATCCGATTACTGCAAGGGGAAACTCGAGAGGTTTCCGGCTGCACATACATCGGCGACGTCAGCATCAGCAAGCTGCCAAAAGCGCTGCCAGTCGGCTCGCCGGTCGAGGTTGTGTACAGCTACGACCATCGCGGGCATATCAATGTCTCGGTGAAAGAGAAAATCGGCGGTGGCTCAGCCGCGGTGGAGATCGCCTGGGACGGCGCATTGGACAACAACGCCATCGAAACCCTGCGCGAATTGGCCCGCCAATATCACGTCGAGTGATCGCCAGTATTCCGCTTCGCACCAAGATTCCAGCGAGGCGAGGCCTCAGGCCGAAGGCTCCACCGACCAAGGTGTCTCGGTCTTTGCTCCCATCCGTGTGGCCTTCTTATCCGTGTGGGTCGGCGTTCTTTGAGATTGATCAAGACTGGCAACGCAGTCCCACACAAACTTTGGAGTGCGGCGATGCATCGCCGCTTTCTTTCGCGGCGGAGCCGCTTTCGCTCGATTCAGCAACACGACTCAACGAAAAAAAAGCGGCTCCGCCGCAAGCCAAAACGGTGATGCATCACCGCACTCCAAATTTCGCGCACTCCAAATTGCCACCAGCAGGACGCCACCATGCCGAGTGATCAACAGCCAGCACAGCGGCTCTCACGCCGTGACGTTTTCCAAGCCGCCGGAGCGGCAACCGCCGGAATCGCATTTCTCAATCACGCGGTTGCCGACCAGAAAACGCCGGGCACGCAGGTTCTCGATCGCACCTCAACGATCCGCATCACCGCGCTCAAAACGTACTGGGTCGGGCCGGTCGTCTACGTGAAGATCGAGACCAATCATGGCGTCACCGGCTGGGGCGATCTCAAGGGAGTCGATCCGCGCGTCTCAAAAC
Organism: Planctomyces sp.; assembly: GCA_043775215.1. Classification (GTDB taxonomy): domain Bacteria; phylum Planctomycetota; class Planctomycetia; order Planctomycetales; family Planctomycetaceae; genus SXKJ01. Next base: position 2,494 of record JAYVSP010000798.1, read on the forward strand.
CGTTGGCCGAGTCACTGTTTGAATTGCTCGACGGCGAGAACCCGACGCGAGTCGAATATCTCTGGCAGAAACTCTTTCGAGCACATCGCAACATGCGTGGCGGCGCGTTGATGGTCCACACGCTCGCGGCGATCGACATGGCCTTGTGGGACATCACCGGCAAACTGTGGCAGGTGCCGATCTATCGCCTGCTCGGCGGGCCGACGCGCGATCGCATTCGGGTCTATCACACAGATAAGGCCGTGAAGGTGCCGCCGCACGGAATCTATGAGCACTCTGGCAATCCAGCCGACATCGACAACATGGTCAAGGCGATCAAAGCCGCTCGTGAGAAAGTCGGTCCCGATGGAGCGGTCATGTTCGACGCGCGTTCGGCCGTCCCGCCCGCGACGTTGATTCAGTTGGCGGCGGCGCTCAAGCCGTTCGACGTGCTGTTCATTGAAGAACCGGCTGTCCCCGGAAACATCGAAACGTTCAAGCGGCTGAAACAGCACATCAACATTCCGCTCGCGACCGGCGAGCGTGACCGCACGATCTGGGGCATGATCCCGTACTTGCAAGAAGGCTGCATCGACATCCTGCAACCCGATTGCTGTCACACCGGCGGCATCAGCCAAATGAAAAAGATCGCGGTCCTCGCCGAGGCGTACTTCGTCCCGATCGCACCGCATTGCACCGCGACGTTCCTCGGCATCGCCGCCAGCCTGCACGTCGTCTCATCAATCCCGCTGTTCCTCATCCACGAATTCTACCCCACCAACGCCGGCTTCAATCTGCCGGGAGTCACTCGGATGGCCTTCGAGTACGACAAAGACGGCTACATCGGCCTGCCACCGGGACCGGGTCTTGGTGTCGAAGTGGATGAAGCCAAGCTCGTCGAAGAATCGAAGAAGCCGCAGACCTACAAGTGGCCGGGAGCCAAGCTGAAGGACGGCTCGATCGCGGATTATTGATAATTGGCCGATAATTGATTTGGAGTGCGGCGATGCATCGCCG
>JAYVSP010000799.1:0-10554 GCA_043775215.1 Planctomyces sp.
CAATTCCCGGCCTCCTGTCCTGATCCGTGTTCAATCCGTGTTTCATCTGTGGCAAAAATATTTCCCGAAGTGACCTCCCTGGATTACCGAATGAGCCAAACAGAAATCAGCGGCCAATACGGAAAGCCGTCGTCATGTCCATGGACGCCTTCCTATCGTAGCGGTGTGGGCTGATTCGGTGACGTCTCATCTGCGTCACTGGCAAGTTGAGTGCGTTTATCTCCCTCGAATTGATCTTTCCATCGCATACCCAAATTTCGATGGGAAAGAAGACTTCGTCGCTCTTTTCCAAACTCCGAACTTCTTTTTTTCGGAGCAGAATACTGTTCCCGACGAGTTACAGATTCGCTCGCCACCGACGTCACATGCTGCAGTGAGCGTTCGCAACTGTCGTCTACATCCCCAGCTTCTTGATCCGAATCTGGCGATAGGACGCCTCCGAAGGCGGCCCACCATGAATCTGTACGGCGATCACACCGGACCGCTCGACCTTCTCGTCCTCTTCTTTGTAGTCCACGGTCTTCACGCCGTTGAGCCACAGTTGCACGCGTGCCCCTTCGCAGCGAATGACAAAATCGTTCCACTCGCCGGGTTTGAACGCCTTTTCGACTTCGGCCTTGTCGCCATGCACCAGGAACTTCTTACGTCGCGACTCGTCGTACAGAGAACCCCAAATGCAGCGGCCTTCCATGTGACCCATGTCGCACTGATAACCGATGACCTCGTGATGATTCGGAATCCGCTTCGTCCGAAACTGGATTCCGGCATTTGCTCCGTCGCCGGCCAACTTGGCTTGCAGTCGCAATTCGAAGTCGCCGAACTCCTGTTTTGTGCAGAGGAATTCGTTCCGCGGAATCTTCTCTTTCATTGTGCCACCGATGATCGCACCCTCTTCGATGCGGAAGGTCTTGAGGTCCCCTTCCCAACCCTCGAACGTTTTGCCGTCAAACAGCGGTTTGAATCCTGCTTCGTCACTCTCGGCAAGAGTCCTGTGTCCAAAACCGGCCACGGCACCGACGGCCGCCAACGAAAGAAATGTCCGACGATCAAAACCCATCATGTTTGCTCCAACAGACGAAAAACGGCAACAGGCAGACACTCTCAATCTACCGAGTACACAATGCAATCGGGAGCAACTCGATCACAAGTTGCCTCCCGTAGTGCAAGCTTCCAGCTTGCAACTCAAACAATTCATAGGGTCGGACACATCAGATCGCTAGCCAGCTCTAATTCTTAAACAAAGCGATGTCATTGGCACCCCACCGAGCTTGCCTCGGTTAGCTCGCCGTACATTTTTGGCAAAGTCGCCAAGACCGAATGAAACGAGTATCTTCCACCGCACGAACCGCACGACAGCAATGCCGATCGCTTGCTGGAATTGCCTGACCGTCCGATTTGGTGTCCGCGGGAGTGGCCCGGCTTCAACTCACCTTTTGGAAAGGAGTACCCATCTATGAACTTCGACCAGTCGTCAACATCCACGGTCATTGCACGCCAAGACCGAACCGTCCTGAAAAATGGCTACCAGCATTGGAGATCGGTCAGCACGGGCATCAATAATCTTTTAGTCCAGCGGCTGTCGAAAACGGAGTTGCATGCAGGTGCCGAGAAGTTGGGAATCCTTAAGGGCGGAGTTTTGGTGTTTGAATCGGAGGCGGAATGTAACTGTTTGATGGACTACTGCATTCATCACGTCCGCACTGACGGTCGAAGTGCCGTCGAGCGTGAGTTGATCGCGCGATCCGATGAGCCGGAATCCAATGAGCTCACCTACCTGCGATCGTTGCAGCACACGACCTATTCTCTGTTCATTGTCGAAGCGGTTGAGCCGGGCCTGGGAGTCCACGTTCGTGACCTGCGGTCTCAAGCCATGTTGTTTGTGATGGATCTCGGCTTTGGGAGTTCCGCTGTGCCGGGACTCCTCCTGGCCACTCGGATCATTTCCCTGTCAGGTCTCAACATGACCGGAGGCGCGGCAATCCCGCTCGGGAACCTTCCGGACGAAAACGACCGTTCGCCAATCTGGCAGAAACTCTCGAACTATCTGGATTCTCTCGAGGACGATTTCGATCCTGCTGCGTTGATCCGCGAATGTCTAAGTGCCGGCGGCGGTTCGCGGATTCAATTCCAAGAGGTCGGTCGAAAGCCGATTGGCTCCGAACCAATTGGCAGTTTGACCCACTCCGGAAAAGTCGGACGCAACGCATCGTGTCCGTGTGGAAGCGGCAAGAAGTTCAAATACTGTTGCGGATAATCCGGAATCAGCGCTCTACCGAGCCTTCTCATTGACGGAGGCTGCCGTCGCTGCCTCACTGGCATCGGTGATCTCGAACTCAATCGTGCCGGTCGTGAGGTCATCGCGTTTTAATGGTTCGCCGTCTTTCGGACTCGCGACATTGATCGAGGCCGAATGCGTCAGCTTGTATTGGCCCGCGACTGGCGTTTTGAGATACGGATGCCAGTTCTGTTGACCAGGGCGCGGGTTCTCGCCGAGTCCGAAGTTGAGATAGAACGGGCCGAGCGCTTCGCCGGGTGCGAGCTGTTCGTGGTAGTGCGGGATGTGTCCGAGCAGCGGGATGTTCTCGAGCGCGATCGGTTCGCCCTTCGTGTTGAGCACCTTTGGCGTGTTGCCAAAGAAGTCGGGAGCCGTGTCGAACTTGATGGGCTTGTCGCTGGCATTGCGGAAGAAGACGACCAGCGGAACTCGTTCGCCGCTGCGGAATTGTCGTTGACGTTGCGGCTTCGTCAGCGCGATGCCGTATTGCAGGCCGAGCTGCGTGTCGCCCCACGTCGGCTGGAACTTGTCGATGAACTCCGCCGCCGTCTTGCCGACGTAGTGGCCGTTCTCTTCCACTCGATCTTGCCGCGAATGAGGTCCGGGGCCGGCCACGTTCTGGCGAACGTAGCCACCGTCGCCAGACGGTGGGGGCACCGCGTTCTGGTCTGGATTTCCCACGCTCTGGCGAGCGTGGCTACTGGCTTCCGACAAATGCCACACGGAGAGAGCCTGCTGCATGTCGGAGAACACAACGGCCAGGCGTTGGCCATCGTCGGAGAACGCGGCGTCATTGGCTTCGGTGTGCAGTTCAAACAGTCTCGCGCCGGTTCGCGTGGACCAGATCGGCACGACATAGCGGTGCTTGTCCCCTTCGGTCTTTTCTTGCGTGCCGAGCCGCGCGAGCCACTGACCATCCTTCGAGAAGACCAAACCCGGACTTCCACTGCTGCTGTAGCGATACGGTCCTTCGAGTTGTTGCAGCAGCTTGCCCGAAGTCGTGTCGAGCAACTTCACGCCCAGGATGTCCCCCATTGCGAGTTGCTTGCCATCAGGCGAGAACTGCACGCTCCAACCATGACTCTCGTAGCCACGTTCGCCAGACCGGGGGGATTCAGCCACGTCCCCCACGTTCTGGCGAACGTGGCTACGGCCCGTGTTGTCGTTGGGAATGGAGCGCAGCAACTTGCCGGTACTCGTCTCCCAAACTTTCACTCCACCGCCGTTGGTCGTGACGAGCCGTTTCCCATCCGTCGACAAATCAAGGGCCTTCAAGTCCGTCGCGTCTTTGTCGATCACGGTTTGCAAGACGTTGCCAGAGACGCCATCCCAAACAATCAAATGCGCGTCGTAAGACAGCGTTAAGCGTCCCGGCAGCGCCCGATGGCCGACAATCACCGAGAGATCCGGAGTGCAATCCAGCATGTCGATGGCACAGTCATAGATGCCTTCCTTGGTCTTGAACGGCAGTTGCTTGAGCAGCTTGCCGGTCGCCGTCTCCCAAATCCCGACGTAGGCGTCCGTAGCCGCGACGACTCGCCGCCGATCCCCGGAGAACATCAACGTCCCCTCGCGAAACGCTCGCCCATGCTTGTCAGCTTGCAGCTTGATCTCGCTGATCAACTTCATGCCGACCACATCCCAGCGGCGAATCGTGAGGAAGCTCTGATTCGACGCCGTGACCAACTCTTTCCCATCGTTATCAAACCCGACCGCCTGCATGATCCAATGATCCGGCAACAACAGAGTGGGCTTTCGCAACGTCCGTAGCTCAGGCGTCCCGCCTGAGTTGTCTTGCGCTCGGCGCGGGTCTCCCGACCCCGCCGCTGGGTTGGACCGAAGGTCTCCGTTCGCCTTGTTCAATGGTTTCGTTTCTTCGTCAGAATTCGGGAGACCTGCGGTCCGGTCGAGGGCGGGGTCGAGAGCCCCGCGCCCTGCACGAGCCTGCGGTTTCAGGACGAAGACCAGTTCGCGTTCTTGGCCTTCAGTCATGCGGAGCGTTTGTGGCTCGGCTTTCCAGTCTTGCTTGGCCACTGAGACCGTCACGTCTTCGTCAGGCAAGAAGCCCTTGGTTCGCCAACGGCCATCGGATTGATGTTCGAAGTAGATGTGTTCGCGTTGCTCGACTCTTGGATCGCGAACGGCGGTGTAGGTGATGCTCGGCGTGAAGTCGGCGATCGGTTGATTTGCCGCATCGACCGCTTTCACGAGCAGGATCGGTGCTTTGTAGCGCACGACCTCGATCCCTTCGATGTTCTCGTCGATGCTTGGAAACTTGAGGCGCTCAGTGGGCTCCAGCGGTGCTCCCGGTTTGCGACGAACACGAACGACTCCGTGCTCGTTGTCGCCAAATTGAAGCTCGACGTCTTTCAGCCCTCGCGGCACGCGAGCCACCGCGCGTCCATCTGCTGGGCGACTGCTCTCGCCGATGAAAAATCGGCCTTCGATTTCCCCAAAGACACTGAACTCGAATCCGCGCTTCGGCTGGCCCTGGCTGTCGAGGTTCCGCACTCGAATCTCCACCGACGGAACGGCACGCACTTCGAGCGGTTTCGATTCGGCATCGAACGACACGCTCGAAAGCAAAAACGTCCCCAGGAATGATGGCGGTGGTTTGGTCGATCTGTGGTTCGTCGAGACTTCGAGTTCGTACTTTCCCGCCTCAACGGGAGGCATCACAAATCTTCCCTCGGAATCCGTCACCGCTTCGCGAGAATAACACGAGCTCGCACCACCTTCGTCGATGAAGCGGTCAATGTCAGGTGACTCAGTGTCCCGCCGCGAGAATTCAACGCGCATTCCCGCGACCGCTCGACCATCAGCATCCAAGACTTGTCCGCTTGGACGCAGACCGGGCTTCAAAGTCAGCTTTCCCAAGTCGCCTCCCTCGTTCGGGACAACCACGCCGACGGGACAAGCATCCTCGGGCACCAACCAAAACACTCCACCGCCCGACACCGGCACGACGACGCGGTATTTGCCTTCGGCATCGGTACGCGATTCGATCCGCGATCCGTGTTTCCGAGTTCGAGGCGGCGAGTACCAGAAGCCAACGATCTTCACGCCCGCCGCCGGTCGCGCATCCGGCGTGACCACCGTTCCAGTCGCCGCTTTTCCCGGATGCAGAGTCGTCGTCTCGAAAAAGGGCCGATCCCCAGCCAACTCGTTCTTCTGAATCATGCTCATCGCATAGCCGTGCCCGATCTGCGAAACGTGCTCGGAGTGCGACACATCCAATTTGAGGTAAAGATACCGCTCCGCCAATTGCTCGGGCGGAATCGTGACTTCGTACCAACCCTCGGCGTCCGTGACGTGAGTCGTCTTCTCAACGAGATGGTTGCGATCGTTCGGATATCGCGGATCGCCATTCAACGTCCGTTTGAAGACGACCGTCGCCCCGGCGATCGGCTTCTTGGTCCCCGATGTCACGACTCGGCATTTGTATTTGACCGGCTTCTGGTCCGCGTTCTGATTCGTCTCCGAAGATTCGGCTTGTTCCCCGCGCACGCGTTGAATCCCGCTGCACTTCGCGTCCTTGTCGAACATCACGATCATCGTGTGATCGTCGCCGAGCGCGATGTGATGTGCGGCCTTCTCGGCCTCGACCGTCTTGCGAGTCGTCAACTCCTGCTGCTTGACGATCTCCAAGAACTGCGGCTCGGTCATGTCGAGCGACAAGCCATGCAGCTTCGGATACGGCTTCAGGAATTCGAGGCCCTCGGGCAGTGATGTCTCAGCGGGGCTGTGTTTCGCTGCGAGTAGCTCGGTCACGGGTGCCCACAGCAGGTTGGAAACATACGGCGGAGTGCCGGCGGGGATGAGGACTCGGTCGGCGACGCGCAGCAAGCGTGAGCCGTTGAGCGGCATCAGGTGGTCCGTGACCTGAGTGGCTTCTCCGAGTTGCAGACCGTTGGCGGCGATCGTTCCACGTTGCAGCCAAGTGCCGCTGTTTCTTTCGTGAATGAGGGCGACGCGACCATCGGCCAGCAACAGTTGCGGATGCGAAATGCTGGAGTTCTTCTCGGCCACTCCAAGCAGTTGCAGCGGCGACCAGTCGCGCAGGTCGTCCGAGCGTGTGTAATACAGGCCGCGACCGAAGTCGTCGAACACCAAATGGCAACGCCCGTCGGAATCAAACGTCGCGTGCGTGTTGTTCACAGTCTTTTGCTTGTCGACCGGCAACGGCAATGGGTTCAGTGTGGTGATCAGGCTCGGCGTCGCCGCCGCTCCCAGATGCCGTCTGATGAAGATCGCGTACTGACCGCCTGGCATGCGCGTGAACTGAGCGATCTCATGAGATTGTGACGTCGCAACGCGCGGCGGTTCAGAGGCCGAATGCATCTGTAACGAACGGAGTGGCGACCACTCATGACCGTCACGCGAATGCGTCAGCCACCACTCATACGGCCAGGACGCAAAGCGCTCGGTCGTCAAACGCTTCGACAAGCAGAGCATCCAGATCACGCCGTCGTCATCAACCAATAGCGACGGAGCGCGCGTGTCGAAGACACTGTTGTGAGCGAATTCCCACGGTGCTTCCCATTCGGTGCCGTTCTTGGAACTCGACAGTTTGATGCCGATGTGATGGTGATCTCCGGACGCGAAGGCCATCAGCAAACGACCGTCGGGCAGTTTGATGAGGCTATCGGCGGCCGGTCCGATCTTCGTGAAATCCAAGCCCGGAAGCGGCGTCGCCTGAAACGGATTTGCCGGGCCAGTCTTCAAAAAGTCCTTCGCCTCGCGCTGCTTCAACGGCTCGCGATCGGGAGTCTTGAGAACGAAGTGATGATGCGGCTGCAACGAATCCTGAGGCAACTTGTTCGCGAGTTCTTTCAGATGCGCCGGCTCGGTTGTCGCATAGGACGATGGGTACGCGAGCTTGCTCAATCGGACTCGCGACCAAGTGTCGAGGGCGGCGGCAGGTTGATTGAGTTGCTCCTGCGCCATCGCCAAAAATCGCTGAGTTTCCAACGGGACGATGTACTGCATCCCGCGGAAGTAATCCTCCGTTTTCGGCGTTGTCTTCGCCGCAGCTTCGGCGTTCGCGAGCAACTCGGCGAACGGCCTCGCTAACTCAGGAGTGAATCGCAGCCCTTGCGACAGCGTCTTGGCTGCTGCCGCAGGGTCTTTCAGCTCAATCAACTCCAAGTGTCCAATCAGCAGGACGAAGTCTGGCCATTGCTTGGGAAGCTGCTCTCGGTCTCGTTTGAGGAACAGGTATTTGCTCCCTTTCCGGAACTTGATCGACTCATCCAGTTTGGCCTTCTCTTCGAACGCCTTGAATTCAACTTCTGTCGCCACGATCCGTTCGTCAAGCTTGTTCAGCGCTCCGTGGTAAGCCCGCACCGCTGCCGGCCAATTCCTCGCAAGCTGGTGTGCGTGCCCGTGCCACAGATGATCCTCCACGGACTCCACGGTCACAGGTCGCCGATCACATAACTTCGCATACGCCTCGGCCATCGCGGGATAATTCGCTTGCATGAAGAGCCGTCGCCCTTCCGTTCGGAGTCGCGCCGCTTCTTCATCAACCGGATTGCTGTCACCGTCGCTGTCACTCTTGAGCACGTCCTCGTCTGTTTGCTGCGACACATCGTCGCGGTCGGAGGCTGGCGTTTCGATCGGATGCGACGCGCCGGACTGAATCGTCGCGATCGCGGCCACCACGGGAATGCCGATCGCGAGCAATAAAGCTCGCGGGCTGACTCGCAGCGACGGTGTGGCCGACTCGCCCAACAGCCGCGCGATCCGCTGGCGGAGATTCGACGGCTGGTCGCCGGTCGCCAGCAAACTCACCGCCGCGACCGAGCGACGCAGCTTCGATGCTCGGCTGAGTTCCGCGACTCGCAGCAGCGACTTCGCGTAGTCCAGCGGCATCGCTCCGCACGCGACCACCAGATCGTCGCAGCAATGCTCGCGCTCTTCGCGAATGCGGTGCGAGACCCACCACATCGCCGGATGGAAAAACAGCAGCGACTCGATCACGCGTTGCAGCAGATTGACCAGATGATCGCAGCGCCGCAGATGAGCCAACTCGTGAGCCAACACCGATTCGATTTGCTCCGGCGACAAGCCGCTGGTCAGCGACAGCGGCAACAGGATCATCGGCTTGAGGATTCCGACGACCGTCGGCACAGTGACTCGTTCGCAGTACGCGAGCACCGGCAGCAGCTTCATCCCCAGCGCATCCGTCTGCCGCTGCAGCGCGTTCAGCAGCGAGTCCTCCGTCACCGGTTTCGTTCGCCGCCGCAACCGACGTCCGCCCCACAAGCCGATCGCCAGTCTCAGCAACATCACGCCCACGCCGCACAGATACGCCGTCGTCAACTGCGGAGCGAACCGCTGCCACCAAACGTGGGGCACGTTTTCAACGTGCCTCTGCTCGCCGGTCGCATCCACAGCCCGACTTTCTTCGGACCTGCTCGCATCCAGCGTCAAGTTCGGTGGCACGTTGGAAACGTGCCCCACGTCGGAAGATTCCTGGAATGTTCCAGCCGGCATCAGCGGCCGACTTGGCGCGGGCTCCTCGCGAGCGATCGCCGGAGCGTCGAGCATCGCCACCGAACTCATCGGCCTCAGTAACCAGCCCAGCGTCACCACCGGAGACGCCGCCATCAACAACAACGCCGCCAGCGACAGCCAATACCGAATGGACACCGATTTGATCGCTCGCAAAGCGATCGCCAGCACGACGGCAATCAGCGCCCCTTGCCACACAAAGTGCCCCAGCGTGAGCACGAACGACGAGCACCAATCTTGTTGCAGCCAGGCAGGCATGTTGATTCCCCTGGAATGGGTCGAAGTGACTTTGAATCTCAAATCGTTTATTGGGTGTCAGATTGATGTTTGCGCTTGTGGCCCAAAGGGCAAAAACTCGAAAGCCCAGGGCGCAGCCCTGGGGATCACGAATCCCAGAAACGATCAGCCCTGAAAGGGCGGCACATTCGTCGATGGTTTGTTTCGCCCCTTCAGGGCTTGGTGTTTCCCTTGGTCGAATACCCAGGGCGTTGCCCTGGGCTTTCGAGTGACGACCCTTTGGGCCGAAGCACAATGCTCAATCTGAGTCCCAATCAACCTCTCACTTTCGCTCGCGAGTCTTGCGGTTGATCAGCGAGCGAATCAGCTTCAGTTCTTCATCGTCGATCTCGGACGTTTCGAGTAGATGTTGCATGACGGCCGTCGTCGATCCGCCGAAGACGCGATCGATGACGTCTTGCAGGATGTTGCGGCTGGCTTTGTTTTCGCGATAGACCGCTTCGTAGATGTAGCTGCGGCCGTCCTTCTTTCGCTTGAGATAGCCTTTGTCGGCCATAATCGACATCACGGTCATGACCGTCGTGTAGGCCAGATCACGCACGCTCGCGAGCGCGTCGCGAACTTGTCGCACGGTGGCAGGCTCGACCTGCCACACGACCTTGAGAATTTCCAATTCCAGTTCCGTCGGATGCTTGGACGCCGAACGAGCCATGATTCTCCTCTTCACAAGTCAGCCGGGTGGGACGGCTAAGTAGACCCACAGCGGAAAGTTGGTAGCCACGCTCGCAAGAGCGTGGGTTTTTCCATGCCCCCACGCTCTTGGCGAGCGTGGCTACCGGAAACGAAAATACTATTCGTTTAGTAGATTATCGGCTCAAGACGATCCTGCAATACTAAGATCGTAGTATTTCGGTTCAGGCCGCTGGTCGCCGAGGAATCGAAGCAGCGCAGAGAGCCGCCATTCGGCCTGGTTGTTTGGGCGATGTAATTGCAGACGTTTCCATTCTGCTTCGGCTTGGTCGATGCCGTCATTCGAGAGCTGCGGTTCCTCGTTCGCGCGGCTTGCGGGAGTTGCTGACGGATCAAGTGTTCGAGATGGCTGACATTCACATCAGCGGGGCGGTCGACCGGATCGACGAAGATCACATGCCCGGCGGCATCGATCAACACGCCGCCGGAATAAGCGGTCATGCCGAATGCGGATGAGGTGCGGCCCCAACCCTGGTTGTCCGAGTGCTTCGAGTCGATCGCGACTGGGAACCGAACGATTCAGCGACACAGTCTTTCACACTTCGCCAACAGCACGAGTCACGCCGGCGATCGGGCACTTGATTGCGTCGCATCCGGCCAGCCGATAGTTTTCGCCTCTTGGCTGCGGCCTGATTGGCGAGCGGGGGACGTCAGTCCTCCGAGTTGCTCTCCAATCTGGACCGTTTCTCGGGGGATTAACATTTCCCGCTCGCCTGTGGGTGCGGCAAATTTGCCTGGCCCACACTAACCCGAAGCGCCAGCGAGGGCGGGCGCTC
>JAYVSP010000800.1:0-4128 GCA_043775215.1 Planctomyces sp.
CACGAAATGGCGAGGCAATCCGGCAGACTCGCTTTCCTTGGGCCACGAGTGTTTCCAAGGCAGGGAAAGCAGAAAGGGGTCAGGACTGGGTCAGGACTCTTTTCCAATGGAGCAGGAGGAAGCAAGAGCACAAACAACAGTCCTGCCCCTTTCTGCTTTCCGACCCATGACAGGCTGGAAGCCTATCCCGCGAAGTTATTCTTTGACTGGTTCTTAGGGCGCTTTCAGCAAGTGCAGGTTGGCAATCGTAATGCCCGACAGCATCGCGCCGATGATACCCAGGAAGCCTTGATCCGTCCCGCACAGGAACACGTTTTCGATCGGCGTCAATCCGCTCCGAATCTTGTGCGGAGCTCCGTACACCGCTCCATTGAAGTGGCTGGTAAACTTTGTGATCGTGCGCGGCGTGAAGGCATCCGTGTCGATCACATGGCTGCGGAAGTCGGGCATGAATCGCAATGCCGACTCGACGATCCGCTCCGTCCACGCCTGCTTCTCTGCGACGTATTCGTCTTGTGGCAGGTTCATCCAATAGCCGGGATTCGCCAACGCGGTGATTCGTATGCGCCCCTCTTCGAGCGGCTTGTCGTATTGAAAATTGTTGGGAGAGCAAATGATTCCGCTGCGAAGATCAATCGGCCCCGCAGGCGCGTCGTACACAAAATGATCGTTGTCGTTATAGAAGATGATCGTCTCGGGGTGACCGATTTCGGCCGGCCGGCAGTCGAGTGAAAAGATCGTCTCGACGAACGAAATCTCTCCCGGCCGAAACGGCTCTGGGTCGGCGGGCGTGATGTCGCACAACCGCAGGGTCTCGGCCGAGCCTGCGCTCGACACGACGTGCTTCGCTTCGAGCACTGCGCCATTCTCAAGCTGCACGCCGATGGCTCGGCCGTTGTCCGACAGGATGCGTTGCACACCCGACCGCAACCGCAGTTCGCCGCCAAAGCCGCGGTACTGTCGCACCAGCTTGCGCATGATGAGCCGTACACCTTCGCGCGGCCGAGCGAACCCTTCTTGCAGAACCGCCTTGAACATGATCACGAACTGCGTGAAGTCCATGTCGTGTGCCGTCGGGCTGCCGTAAAACATCAGCGGGCAAAAGAGCATGTCCACGAGCAACGGGTCGGTGATCTCCGAACGGACGATCTCTCGCGCGGAGATTTCTCTGCTAGCGAGATTTAATTCGTCGTGCTCGTTGATTCGTTTCGCAAGTCTGCGAAAGCCATCAATCTGTGCGGGGAAGTTCTCGGCGATTTGCTGCTCGAAGAGTGCGAACTCGTTTGTGAACCGCAGGGTCACTCCGGGAAAGGCGACGGCCGAACCACACTGCGGCGTCAAATCGAAATCGTCCCAGCGGAGCCGCAATTGGCGCAGCAGTTTGCTCAGCGGACCAGTCTTGGTGCCCGGCTTCGCATAATTCGTGACCGCATGCAGGCCGACGTCGTGATCTCGCTTGCGGAGCCGGTAAAACGAATTCAATCCGCCGATCGTCGTGTGCTTTTCGACTATGCAGACAGGCCGCTCGTAATACGCCAGCCGAATTCCCGCCGCCAATCCCGACAGGCCCGCTCCGATAATGATGGTGTCGTACATGGCGGATGATTACGAACGTGCGACCGAAGTCTTACTGGACCGCTTCCGCGATGGACTGTTGGTCGCAGGGGCCTGCCGCTTCACCGTCCGACGTGGTTGACTCTTCGGACTGACCAACTTTTTCATCCACGCGGTTGATCCGAACCGGCCACAGAGCAACCCTTCGACGCTGAACTGTTGATCGAGCTTGGGAAACTCAATCGCCATGTTCGGACCAAGAATGACGACGTCAGATCGTTCCGGCTCGGTAGCCTCCGCGACACCTTGCAGTTTTGAAGCCGGGACTCCCAGTTGAACTCCATTGCTCAAGTCCAACACGACGAGTTCGGATTTTCGGTCATACCGCACCGAAATCACTTGTGGCCAGCGGCGAGCATATTCCTCACCTGTCTGTTTCGCGTCCGCCAGCATGCGGTCCCATTCCTGACGAGTCCAAGTCAGATCCCCAATCCGCACAAGGTCAGTTCGTTTGGCCATGAAGTTGACTCCAACTACGCAAGAGCAGTTCGCGATGTTCCCATACTACCAGCACGGCCTCTTCGATGTCTCGATCGTTGGCGTGCCGAGAAGAAATCACATTCATCGTGTCCAACCCAACCTTCACCAACCGGCCCTGACGGTAGCAATGAACATGGGCCGGCGGATGATCCGCAGTATGGATCATCACGCGAAAGCCATTTTGTCGGATAAGCGTTGGCACAGCCAATGCGATCTCAGGCGGTCGCCGTTTGTAAGCGGGGCAGCAGGTAGTTCACGGTGCTGGCCATCGTGTTGAGGAACGTGTAGTCCTCTTCGGGAATCTGCACGCGATAGCGCTTACGGAGTTCCATGACAATGTCCAGGAAGTCCATGCTGTCCAGTTCCATCTGTTCGCGGAACGGCACTTCGTCCTTCAGCCCCGTCAGATCATTGTCCGGGGCGATCCGACTCAGGATGTTCAAGATGACTTGTCGAATCTGATCCGCACTCATTCCCTAATCTCCCGCTCAAAAGCTCACACACCCGCAAACCGCTTGACGATTACGACCGAGTTAATTCCCAACATTCCGAACGAGTTATTGAGGATGTACTCCACCCGTTCCATTTTCCGCGGCTGATTGGCCACCAACTGGGGCAATTCGCAACGAGGGTCCGGCCGGTCGAGGTTGATTGTAGCGTGGGCAAAATGATCGTCAAACGCGGGGACATTCCCTAACAACTCCAGCGCACCGGCAGCTCCCATGGCATGGCCGATGAAGCTTTTCGTGTTGTTGATCGCCACGTGCGGACAGTCGCTGAAGACCTGCCGCAGCGCGAGCGATTCTTCGATGTCCCCTTGCTCGGTCGCCGTCGCATGACTGCTGACAATGTCGATTTGCTCAGGCCCGATTCCCGCACGTCCCAGTGCCAACCGCATGCACTCCGCCTGCCGATTCGGGTCGGGCAAGACGAAATCGGTCGCATCGGAGTTCATGGCATGGCCGACGATCTCGCCGTAAATCTTCGCGCCGCGTTTCAGAGCGTCCGGCAATCGTTCCAACGTGACGAGACCGCCTCCCTCGGAGACCACGATCCCGTTGCGATCCAAATCAAACGGCCGGCTTGCTTTTGCCGGGTCGGCATTCGTTGCCAAAGCCCCCTGACTCTTGAAGCTCGCGAAAATGCCAAATGTGTGAATGCTTTCGGAGACTCCGCCGCAAATCGCCAAATCGACTTCGCCCAACCGCAGCATCTGCAAGCCTTGAATGAAGCCCGCATTTCCAGCGGCACACGCGGCGCCCAGGCATAGGTGCGGACCGGTCACATGCAGACTGAGCGTGACTTCACCAGCCGGGTTGTTCGCCACCGTGCGCGGATTGTGATGATGCGACCAAACGCTCGTGTCATAGCCGAACTTCGAAATCTCGTAGATCTCGTTCTCGGTCTCGACGTTGCCGTGCTCGGTGATGCCGATGTAGACGCCGGCTCGGTCCTTGCGAACCTCGCTCCAATTTAACCCACTCTCTCGAACGGCCTCATTCGCACAATAGACGGCAATTGAGCCGGCTCGAGTGCCGCGGCGGACGTCCTTCTTTTTCTGATACTTCAACGGATCGAAGTGGCAAATCCCCGCCAGAACTTCGCCGATATACCGGGTTTCAAACTTCGAGATGCCGGATTTTCCGGCCAGCAGATTCGCCCGAAACTCAGCCAGGCTATTGCCATTGGGCGAGGTCAGGCCGATGCCGGTGATGACGATGCGTTGATTCGGGTCAGACATCGGACAGCAACAACCCAACAGGTTTCGTAACGCGCGATGTGATCCATCACCGCAGCCAAAAGGACGGGCAGGTTAGCCGCTGTCCCAGTCACCCGCAAGCAGTCGGTTTCCTGTATCGGACAGTCAACTGCTAGAGGCACATTTGCCCGTTTTCCATCCACGCGAAGACCGACGGGCAAGAGTGCCCATCCTACAGAGTTACGTAGCTCAGTTGCTCCGCAACTGAGATTCCCAATGCGTAGCCGATCGCGGGGAAACGTGATGTCGGGATTCGGTTGATGTTCGGAATGCGA
>JAYVSP010000801.1:0-5828 GCA_043775215.1 Planctomyces sp.
TTACTGACCTCGGATCACTGAGAATCGCCTGACCTCAGAATACTGAGAGTCAGAAGACACCCCCCGCCGCGAGTGACCTCCGATTACTGATATTTGGCCGATAAACAGCCAATCGTCGAAGGCATTGTAATTATCCCTGTGTCGGTCATGGACCGCGTTGTCATGCAAGTTTGGTAATCGTCGGAAGTGTGTTCCGCGGCCCGACGAATCTCTGCCCCGACAAGACTCTCTCCGGCGTGATGCTGGATGACCTGAAACGCAAGGCGATGAACTGTCGGGCCGGCTTGGAAGATCCGTTTGAAGCTCATCGCAAGCGGCCGTTGTCCGAGCACGTCGCCGAATTCGAGAAGAGTCTTGAGCACAAGGGGAACACCGCGACTTATTGCCGGTTGGAAGAGAACTATCGCACGGACTACGCGAATCTCAGCCGCTTGCGAATCGACCTGCCGAACAGCCAAGTACGGCTTGGTGCTGCTGATGTGCGACGTTCGTTTCGTGGTCGTGGATGGTGCTCAAGCCTTCTGCCACACGCCGAATGTCAGTCACTCGTCCGTCGATGTCTGTCTCGCCGGCGCTCACAAATGGCTGCGAGCCATGCACCCTCTCGGCATGGCATTTTTACCTAACCACGAAAGCCAACCTTTCATCAGAGAGAGCTGCCGTCGATTGCTTAATGCTGGCGACCTCGACGATCCGCTACTGATGTTTTCCGAGTACCTTGAGAACGAACAACTTCCCGCCTTCACTGAAACCGTCAACACGCTGCCGCTCTTCACCGCCCAGGCCGCTGCCGACGAGTCTCTTTCCGCACCGCTCACACTTGGCGACCAATTCACAACGAAACTTGAAAACGCTGATGTTGTCGCCTCGCTTTGCTGCGACACGACATGGCAGCCAGTGCGACCTGCCGACGATCTGCGCTCCGGCATCTTGCTTCTCAGGTCACGAGACATAACGCGCGGAGGCTCGCAGATCGGTAGCGAGAAGCAAACGAGAAGCGTTGAGAAGCGCTGAGAAGGGCCGCGAACAGGAAATCGCATGGGATTTGGCGTCCAGAAATGGACGCCGTTTTTGTTTGACGGTCTAAGACTCCTTCGGACGACGGCAAACGCAAAAGCGAACCGTCAAACATCGGCCGCCGATCGGAGTCACAGCGATGTCTTCAACCTTCACGTCAGACCTGCCTACGACGACGCAAACCAGCGAGCGCTGGTTGCGTATCAGTGCGGTCATGCAAGCCACCAGCCTCAGTCGCTCCACGATCTATTCGTTGATGGAAAGCGGGCGGCTCAAGTCGATCAAAGTCGGCGGCGCGAGAAGGATCGCTGCGAGCGCGTTGGCTGAGTTCATGGCGTCATTCAGCAGCCACGCCGCCCAATCTTCGGGGGCAGAATGATGGCACGTTCTCGAATTATCAAACCGGAGTTCTTTCAGAACGAGGAGCTTGTCTCGCTGCCGCCATTCGCCCGGTTGCTGTTCATTGGACGGTGGCAACTGGCTGATCGTGATGGTCGGCTTGAGGATCGACCGGGCAAGATCAAGCTGGCGGTCCTGCCGGCGGATGACTGCGACGTTGATGACCTACTCCAGCAACTGGCCGAGAAGGAATTGATCGTCCGCTACGAAGTTGCCCGGACGAGGTACTTGGCGATTCCCAAATTCCTCGCTCACCAGTGCCCGCATGTCTCGGAAAAGTCGAAAGGGATTCCGCCACCAAACACGCCGAGTACGGTGTCAGCACCAGACAAGCACAGTGCCAGTACCGTACTGGCACCAGACAAGCACCAAACAAACCCTCCCCATTCTGATTCTGATTGTGGTTTTGGTTCTGGTTGTGATTCTGATTCTGGTTCTGATCCTGATTCACTTTTGTCGCCTGACGGCGAGAGCGAGAAGGGGTTGCCGACGGATTCATCGAAGGGTGATTCCGAGAAGCCAGACACGAAAGCCGAGGCTTCGCTGAAGTTCTCGGACGAAGCCCCGACGCTCGCTCGTGAGATGTTCGAGGGCATCAAAGCCATTCAACCGAACGCTCGACCGCCGAACTTGGAACGCTGGGCGAACGAGTTGCGCTTGCTGCGCTCCGATGGCCAAGACCGAACATCGGAAGCAATCCGCGCCACGTTGGCGTGGGTGCGAAAAGATCAATTCTGGAATCCAAACATCCTCAGTCCCGCGAAGCTGCGAAAGCATTGGGACACCTTGCAACTGAAATGGAGTTCTCAAAATGAATCGCGAACAACCGCAAGCAAACCAGACGGACTCTACCGAGAAGCCAACCAGCCTGGCCGACGTTCTTTCTGAGTTGAAGGCGCGATTGCCCGACCCGTCGCAACCGGACCTTGCCGAGCAACGAGAACGATTCAACGCGGCAGGCGAACTGTCTCGCAAGGTGGGGCATCGACTCGCTTATTGTTCGTTCAAGTCGTATCAGGTCACGGAAGAGACCGCGCCCAACCGACCGAGCCAACGAGACGTCTGGACTCAAATTGAATCGTTCGCTTGGGACTTACCAGCGCGAACGAAAATTGGGGGCGGGTTAGTTCTCTTCGGTCGTCCCGGTTGCGGCAAAGATCACTTGGCGATCGCGGCCGGTTACGTCGGCATCCTGCAACATGGCTACTCGGTGCAATGGGTACATGGCCTGGAACTCTTTGAACTGGCTCGCCGGCTCATTCGCGTTGATGGTGACGAGACGGGATTCGTTCGCGACTACGTTCGGCCAAAGATTCTGATTGTCTCCGATCCGATTCCGCCGAAGGGGGACGCCTCGCAATACAACGCCGACGTGCTCATGCGGATCGTTGATCGCCGCTACCGCGAGAGCAAATCGACGTGGTTCACGTTGAACGTGCTGGACGGCGAGGAAGCCGAACGCCGGCTCGCTTCGCCAATTGTCGATCGTGTTCGCCACGGCTCTCTGTGCCTCGAATGCAACTGGCCGTCGTATCGGAAGAGCGCGGATTTCTCGCAGAGCCACAAAAGTACGTGATTGCCTGCTGAAAGTGGCGAGGGCTAGCGCACCGCGGCGGACGGACGTCGCGATGACAAAAGTCGCCATCACGTTGGCACTGCGGCTGGCGCGCGCGTGAGAGTGATCGTAACAGCAATTCACCAATTCCCAAATGCGAACCGAAGACTGACCATGCCTACCAGTGAACAACAACTCGCCCGCACTGACCGCACCGTCCCTCGCTTCGGGCTTTCGATTCGTGAAGCGGCAAAGTCGATCGGACTGAGCGAAGGGGCGTTTCGGGAGTTGCTGCCGACGATTCCTCACATCCGAGCCGGACGTCGGATTATCGTCCCGGTCGATGGTTTCAAGGAATGGTTGGAGCAACGGTCAAAACAGGTTGTGAGCAATGAAGCTTGACGGATGCGGTCAGAATGCTGATATTTGATTCTAGAACAAATACCTATGAAACCGATCCTCAAACAGATTCGTGATGCCATTGAGGCCAGCGATGCCAGCCGCTATCGCATCGCGAAGGATGTCGGCATCGACCACGGCCAAATGAGCCGTCTGATGAGCGGGCAAGGCAGCTTGAGTTTGGAAGCGTTGGAGCGGCTTTGCGAGTATCTCAACCTGGAAATCATCATCCAGCCGAGGGCGAAGAAATCGCCCGGCAAGAAACAGGGGAATTGATCGTGGCGAATCTACAATACGACCCAGCGAATCGCGCCGGCATCGTTCAGTTCACGAACGGCGACGAAGAGCGGAAGACGTTTCGGTTGTCGAACGTCAGCAAGACAACCGCCGATCGGTACTTCGTTCACATTTCGCACCTGAACGACGCACGCCGCACGAATTCGTCCGTTCGTGGCGAGACAGTCGCGTTTCTCAATGGGCTGGGGAAACGGGACTACAAGCGATTGTCGAAGCTCGGCCTTGTCGAACCTCGCGAACTTGAAGAAGACGAGAAGCGCCCGACGACACTGGGTGAGTGGCTAGACGAATTCGAGCGGATGAAGTCGCCAGACTGGAAGCCAGCCAGCAAAGTCGTCTTCGGACACAGTCGCCGCAATTTGCTCGATTTCTTTCCGCCCGAAACGGCTCTGGCCGATATCACCGTACTGGATGCCGAGAACTTTGAACGGCACTTGAAGTCCGAGAAGCTCGCGCGAGCCACGATGGCGAAACGCTGCTCAATTGCCCGAACGGTATTCGAGGCGGCTCGCAAGCAGCGGTTGATCGAAGCGAATCCGTTCCAAGATGCCAAGATCAACGTGGCGATGAAGGCCAACCGCAACCGCCAAGTCTTCGTTGATCGGGAGCAAATCCAGCGCGTCATCGACGCTTACCGGATGCCGAATGGCGTTTGTTGGTCGGTTTGGCGCGATTCGGCGGCGTCCGAGTTCCGAGCGAAGCGCTCAGTCTGAAATGGGAGCACATCAACTGGGATCGCGGCGAGATTCTTGTTCCGAGTCCCAAGACGGAACATCACGAGGGCCACGAAAGCCGAACCATGCCGCTGTTCGCCGAATTGCGACCGTTGCTGCAAGAGGCGTTTGAACAAGCCGAACCGGGGGCAGAGTTCGTCATCTCTCGACATCGCAGCCAAGCCGAAACCGGCGCGTCGAATTGGTAGGCGGTCAATCTGCGATCACAGTTTCAACGAATCATCCGTCGCGCGGGCGTGAAGCCGTGGCCGCGCTTGTGGGTCAACCTGCGCAGCAGTCGAGCGACTGAACTGGCCGATGCCTTTCCGTCCAAGGTTGCCGCCGACTGGCTCGGTCACACTGAAGCGATTGCCGACAAGCACTACAGGCAGACAACCCGCGAACATTTCGAGCGAGCCATCAAAGGGGACAACAGCGCGCTGCTCGTGGCGCTGTCGCGTGGGGCATCATCAGGCATCACTGAGCAAGACTCGCCAAAAGCGAGCCTCGCAAAAGACCCTGAAAACGCCGAGAAATCCAAAAAACAAGCGGTTTCGCAGCGAACCACGAAACCGCGCAAGTGGACGATACAAGACTCGAACCTTGGCTGGATTCTTCGGGAAATCACATGAAGTCCGAAACAGAGGGGCCAAAATCGGGGCCACTTCTTGCCGAAATAGCACTTTCCGACGCTCGCCTGATGAAGCTGATCGAAGCTTGGCCGACACTGCCCGACGAAGTGAAGGACGAGATTCTCTCTTTGGTGGCTGGTGTGCCGGCTTGCCCGGTGGAACGCGCGTGAAATCTCCACGCGCAAAAAAAATCTGACCCCTTCGTTTCGGGACCGCCGTCCGGCGTCCCGTATTTTGAGCAACAAAACCGCGTTTTTGGGGAGTAGTGACAATGCGAACATCGCAAATCGGCGGGGACAACTGGCGACGACCGAAGTCCAATTCGGCCGTGGCGGCATTCGGCGTCGGAGCGCCGCCAAAACCGAGGGGGCTCTCGAAAGAGGCATCGAAAGCATGGGACTACCATGCACCGCTGCTGGTGGCTGCGAACGTGCTGTCGCCGCTGGACCTGGGCAGCTTCGCGATGTACTGCGAGGTGTGTGGTGAAATTGCGGAGTTGCGGGCACACATCTCCGAACATGGCGAATTCGTTTCCGGGAAACATGGCGAGCGGCTGTCGGCACAAGGGCGACAACTTCATCGTCTTCGGGGGATGCTGCTGATAGTTGCTCGTCAGTTTGGCTTGACTCCGGCAAGCCGCGCGACAATGAAGACCTCGACGCCGCAGACCGCCGAAAACGATCCACTGTTGATAATGTTTCAAAAGCGGGCTGAGCGGAAGAACGAAAATTGATGTATTATGCCCACACGGGTCGGGTGAGAGTTGCAACTTTCACACGATGAAATCGGCTCGGCGAGCGGTGCGGTTCCCTTAGT
>JAYVSP010000802.1:0-4707 GCA_043775215.1 Planctomyces sp.
GAATTTGGTCGCATCGCCGAAGTTCACTTGCTGGCGCGTCGGGCTTGTATGGGTCGCAACAGATCGGACTTCTGCGGCGGATCGCCTAATCCGCCCCCGCGAGATAGCTTTCGATCTCGGCGATCACCGCTTCGGGCGTGATCATCCACATGCACTTGGGATGTCCGTCGATGACCCGTTCGCACAATCGCCCATCTTTCCCGTCGTGCAATGGAACAGTCCGTTGATGCCAACAGCCACCGTTGGCGCAGCACGGCAGCGCGCCCACGGTTTCCAAGATGCGATGATTCTGATAGCCGAACCAGGTTCGCGGCTCTCGGCCGCCCGCGACCACCACACACGGACGAGGGCGCCATTGCCATTTCGGAATCGGAACCGCCGCCGCCAAGTGCATGACCGCCGTGATGCCACTCAACACTCCCGATGACGAATGCACCAGCCGAATCAGTTGGCGAGTGTCCGTCTTGCCGCGCAGGTCGATCACGCCGCTCAAGTTGGGATGCCAATGCCACGGGTCGTCTTTCATTCCGACTTGGACGAACTGCAAGCGGCCTCGAAAGTGATCCACGATCCGTTGCGTGTATTCCGGGATGTACCACTTGAGCGTGAAATCCTTTTTGCCGCCTCCCAGGCAGATGATCCAGTACTTTTGCGCGTTGAAGTGCTCATGCGGAGCGCTCTTCCACCGGAGTTCGTCGGCGCTCAGGTAGATATGCCCCTTCAATTCCTCAGGGCGCAGGCTGGGTATCTGCAACTGGTCCGCCAGTCCCTGGCAGTAGCCGTCAATCAAATGGATCGGATGCTGATTCGATTTATTCACGGTGACATACGGATTCTGGTCATAGTTCATGTCGAGCTTCGTCGCCTCGGAATCATCATCCGCGATCGGCGTGATGTCCGGATTGAATTGCCAGACGCCGGGAAACGGCGTCCGCACATCGGTCAGGTATTCACCGGGAAACTGCCGATGCAGTTCCTTCACCGCCGACGTCATGCAGACGATGTCACCCAGCGAGAGATGCGAGCGGAGAATCAGCCTCTTCACAACAGCGAGCTCCGTTTGCATGAACGTAGGCGAGTCATTCCATGACTCGCATTCCGATAGACTCCTCAACCACCTTCACACCGTCCGATCCAGTACCTCGTTGCCGTGACTCCAACGGTAGGTCAGCGAATAGCGTGGTGGTTCTTGATGGTTTTCTGGAGTGAACGGCTCGCAAAAGTGATCGCCCAGCGCGTCGTTGCAAACAAAAAACGCATTGATGCCGGTGAAGTCGCAGCCGACCAAACTGTAGCCGCGTTGCTGGGCCAGGTTGTCATATGCTTTCAAGCTGGCCCCGAAGTTTTGTGATCCGTTCCAACAGCGTTTCGGATCGTAATGGACTTTCCAGTCGACATCCGGCGGGAGCGCTCCGTTGTATTCCACCACGACGACGCGCGGCCGATAATCAGCCAGACCTTCCCACAACGAGTACGTGTTCTGATCGATGTCCAACGACAACAGATCAAACTCCCGTGGCACTCCCATCTCCTGAAAAATCGGCCCGATATTGTCGCGGTCTGTCAGTGCCTGTTTTCCTTTCAGCCATTGCGACGGTCCATTCAGCCTTTGGATCTTTTCCAGAAACCGAGGGTTGCCATCGACCCAGAAGCCGGTCCACCCCTGAGAAAAGAGAAAAGCGGTGTTATTTTCCGTCCCATCACCCACACCCACTTCCGCAAACACGCGGTTGGTCGAGCCGATTCGCCGGAAGAGTTCGTGGATCATTCCGTCCTCGCCGTTTTGCGAGCAGATTTGCCGCTGGAATCGCAGCAATCGCTTGGGGTCGGCGTAGCGTTCTGGCTCCAAGAGGCGAAACAGCTCGATGTTGCGTGTGACTCGGATCGCGCGTAATTCCTGCCACAACGATCCCAGCGAGGAATGGCATTTTTGAATCGAGTCCTGGAGGGCATTGAGTTTCTCGACAGCCGAAACGAGCGACTGGGCCAAGTCATTGATGTCCATCACGCAAGCCCCTTCGCGATCAACCGAGTCGTGCTTTGCTCCGGGACGAGGTCGATCAATTCGACTCGGCCGCCATGTTTGAGCACGAACGAGGCTCCGGCGATTTGCTCAACGCGGTAGTCTTTCCCTTTGATCATCACGTCGGGACGAATCACCTCGACCAGTTCCGACGGAGCGTCTTGCTCGAACAACACGACGGCATCGACACAGGCCAGCGCGCCGAGGATCACCGCGCGAGCCAGTTCGTTTTGAACCGGACGCTGCGGGCCTTTCAGTCGCCGCACCGACTCGTCGCTGTTCAAGCCGACGATCAACCGGTCACACAATCGGCGGGCTTGCGACAACATCTGCACATGACCCGGATGCAACAAGTCGAAGCAGCCATTCGTGAATCCGACCGTCAAACCGGTGGCTCGCCAGTCGCACGCCAGATCGCGGACTTCCGGCCAACTTTTGATCTTCGGTTCCGATTCCCGGAACTGAGCCAACTGGCAGAAGCGCAATAACTCGTCCGTCGTGACAACGGCGGTCCCTATCTTCTCAACCACCAGCCCCGCCGCCGCGTTCGCCAACTCGGCCGCCTCAATCAACGGCAGCCCCACGCTCAGCCCCACTGCCAGACACGCCGTCACCGTGTCTCCCGCTCCCGACACGTCATAAACCTCGCGAGCCGTTGCCGAAAGTAGGCGACTGTCTCCGACAGTCGCATTCCGTCGCGCGGTCGATTTCTCCGTAGCGGAAGTCGTGAGACTTCCGAAAGTCCCGCAGGAACTCGAATTCTCACGAATCCGGCTACCGAAAAAATCACCGCCACGCCAAGTCACCATCATCCCGTCCCGACCGAGCGTCGCGATCACCGCTTCAAACTCAAACCGCTCCAACAACCATTCCGATGCTGCGCTGACCTGTTCGGCCGTTGACACTGGCAACCCTGTCGCCAACCCCAACTCCTGCCGATTGGGAGTCACCACATTCGCCCCGCGATAACGCGCATAGTCGCTCCCTTTCGGATCAACAATCACCGGCTTGCCGTGCTCCCGCGCAACAGCAATCAACCGTTCGAGCAACTCCGGCCGCAACACCCCTTTGGCATAGTCCGAGATCACCACCGCCGTCGACTCGCCAATCAACGCGCCAAACCGCTGCAACAACTCGTGCATCGACGCATCGGAAATCGGAGCCACCACCTCGCGGTCCAACCGCACGATCTGTTGCCGCCCCGTCAAACACCGAGTCTTCTCAATCGAAACCCGCCCCGCCTCCACCAGCGGCATCGTCTGACGCCCCGTAGCCGAAGTCGCCAGACTTCGATCGGAACAGCCAGTAGCCGAAGTCGCCAGACTTCGGTCGGAACAGCCAGTAGCCGAAGTCGCCAGACTTCGGTCGGAACTCTCACGAATTCCGCGACAGCGCGAATCGACTGCTGCCCCGTTCCGCAATTCGCCCACCAACTCAATCGTCCGCCGGCCGATCGCATCGTCCCCCAACACCGAAAGCACTTCGGCCTGAGCATTCAGGGCGACGACATTGCGAGCCACATTCCCGACCCCACCCAGCATCTCCTCTTCGCGCCGCACTCGCAAAACTGGCACTGGTGCCTCGGGCGAAATGCGATCGACGTCGCCATAGACGTACCGATCCAGCAGAACGTCCCCGACGCACAAGACATGTGCCGCGGCAAATCGACCGATCGCGGATTTCAACGATTGTGATTCCACAATAACCCTCAGTGTCCCGATCTGATGTCTTCGTCCTGCGGATTTTTTCAACGCCAAGACGCCAAGCCGCAGACGTGGAAAGAATTACGCATTCACGGAATTTCGCCACACATCTCGATATTATTGGCGTTCAACGATGCGAACTCTGGCGAATTCAGAGACGCTCGACGAACGACTGAAATCCGTCACTTCACCTTATTCCTATCTTTGCGGCTTGGCGTCTTTGCGTTGAAACCTGCGCCCTTGCATTCAAAAAACGGCCGACTCATTTCAAAAGCACACGGTCGCGTGCCCTCCGTTGTCAAATCGAGGAACTCGTTTGGACGTTCCACAAAACTCGCAGAATGCGAGTGTGGCTCCGTCGCAGGTATTCACGAACGCATCGTCGCAATAGATGCGACCGCCGGGAGCCATCAGCGGCGCCAAGTGCTCAAAGGCCCGCAGCGTCGACCGATACAAGTCCACATCGACGTGAGCCATCGCGATGGGAGCCGATAAGATGTCGGCGTCGGACGCGGGAAAGTAGCCCTTCACCAGCGTCACATTCTCCAACCCCGACAAATGGCGCTGGACCAACTCCAGCGACGTATCCCCGAAATCACCTTTCTTGTGATGGTTGTCATACCATTGCTGCTTTCAATTAAATGGACCTGTCCCCTTTGTTCGGGCCGCTTAATTGCTAATGACATTCACGATTCCAGAAACAGGATTGAACCCTGAAGTGACAATCTCATAAAAGAGTTCCAAGGGATCGCTCGATGTACCTTCACCACTACTCGCGCTCGGTCCGCTGATGGGGGAAACAAAGGGGGGGGAAACAAAGGGGACAGGTCCATTTAGTCGCCGCAAATAAATGGACCTGTCCCCTTTTATCACGCCGCCGCAAATAAATGGACCTGTCCCGAATGGCACTGCCGTTACTGTTTTGCACATGGTCGGCGCGCAGCGGTAGGACGCACGCGCGAGGGCGTGTGCTATAGGGCG
>JAYVSP010000803.1:0-13377 GCA_043775215.1 Planctomyces sp.
CTGGGTAGCCACGCTCGCCAGAGCGTGGGCAAATGGCCGAAAAACCCACGTTCTGGCGAACGTGGCTACATAGTTTTCTGCGGGTCTACTTAGCTTAGCTCTCCATCGACTTCACCATCCGGGCAAGCCGGATGGGGTCGATTCAAGAAATGCGCAACTTAAAAACTGACGGGCCAGGAAAACTGACGCGTCAGGTTACTGTGGGGAATGGACCACGCCCTTAGACACGATTACTATTCTTCGCCACTGGTTTGGCCTCCTGGCTCATTTCTTGATCCCGTCAGAGAACGATTATGAATGCCAACAAAATCGCCCAGATGCTGGAAGGTTTCACGTACCTGTTCCTCGTGTGCAACTTCCTACTGGGGCTGTACTGCGTGATCCTGGTGCAATTGCGACTGCGGAAACTGCGGTTTCGGCGCGAGACTCAGCAGGCCGAGTTACTCGAAGTGGTTCTCGATCATCTGAGAGCGGGCGAATACTCCGACATTGAGGATCTGTGCGAAGGGGACCAGCGGGCGCTGCCACAGTTGGCCTTGGCTGCCGTCTCGAATCGCAAGATCGGTCACGAACAGCTCAAGCAGTTCTGTAGCGAACTGATGCAGCGCGACATCTTTGGCGACATCGAGTCGCGCGTCAGTTGGATTGCAACGTCGATCCGTACCGGCCCGTTATGGGGTTTGTTCGGCACGGTGTTGGGCATGATGGCGGCCTTCGGCGAAATCGGCTCCGGTGCGAAAGTGGAAGCACATACGATCGCTGACCGAATCGCCGTGGCGCTGATCTGTACCGCGATGGGTTTGGCGACCGCAATTCCCTTCGGATACTTGCTGGCCGGAATCAACATTAAGGTCCGTCTGCTTCAGGACGGCCTGACGTCCGGCGTCATGCGAATCCTCGATCACTTCAAGCCGGTGAAGCAGAAGTCGCACGTGCGTGTGTGACTGATTGTGGAACCACAACTCTTTGGTCCTTTTGGATTCTTTTGTCCCTGGAAAAAAAGGACGAAAAGGACCGAAACGACCTAAGTTTCATCCCAAATCTAGAAGACAACAATCATGGCAGGCGGTGGTGGTGGCGATGCGACTCCCAGTGCGGCACCCAATCCCTTGGGGACGAAAGGAATTCAACCGCGCCGAGCGGCTCCCGGTGGCGGCACGGATGTGGACTTCACGCCGATGGTCGATCTCGTCTTCATGATGAACATCTACTTCCTCGTTACGTCGCTGACTGCGATCGCACCTGACGTGGACCTGCCGTTGGCGCGGCACGTGGTCGCGGTGGACGAAGGCAAATCGACAGCCATCGTGGTGGTCGTCGCTCCTGACGGGAAGACGCCGATCGTCACCGCTGGCGAAGACGGCAAGGGGAAACTGACTGATCCCGACGAACAACTCGAAAGTGTAAAAAAGGCGGTCGAAAAGGGAGTCCGCGAAAGCAAAGGTGACATCGTGCTGCGAGCTGAACGGGCGGTGAAGCTGCGCGACATTTCGCGGCTGGCGGGAGCTGCCAGCAAGGTTGAGGGGGCCAAACTGTTCGTCGGCGTGTTGGAAACCACCCAGAAGTGAGCGATCCTTCAGCAGGGGTCGGCAATAATGACTTGTAATCCTCAATGCAGTTTTGCCGACCTCAAAAGGACTTTCGACCCCTTCGATGGGAAGTGAGCGGTCATGTTGATCGAGTTTGAGTGCATTTCATGCGGTCAGCCTCTCGCGGTCCCGGACACTGCGGCGGGGCGGAGAGCGCGCTGCCCGCACTGCCGCACGACGGTCGCGATCCCCCATGTCGAACTGGATGACGACGACGATGAGGACGACGACGAGCACCATGACGAGGGAATTCACAAGCCGCCGCGCAAAGAGTACCACGACCTGGTCGATATGACGGCGATGGTCGATATCGTTTTCTTCTTGCTGATTTTCTTCCTGATGACTTCGTTGTACACGCTCAAGCCGGCCATCCCGATGCCCCCCACCGAACAAGCCGGTGCCAGCGGCGGAATCAGCACAACCTCGGACAGCGGTGACAGTGATGTCGTGACGGTGCGCATCGACGAGAAAGACGTCGTCCACGTGGATGACGTGCCCGTTCCCTCCGACCGCGAATTGCGAGACAAACTCGGCGACATTGTTCGGAACGGCTCCGGTGCCAAGACGCTCAAGATCATCGGTAGCCCCGACGCGACGCATGGCACGCTGGTCATGGTCATGGATGCCGGCGCAGGAGCCGGCATGCAGAAAGTCCAGCTCTCGATCAAATCGACCGACGACTTCTGACCGCAATCTCTGGCGACGGACTCCACATGTCCACGAACGAATTCGCGGGACTGACCACTGGAATCTACCGCTGATAGGCCGGCAGGAAGTGCATGTAGACTTCGAGGATCAGCGAGGCCATGCCAGTCCAGTAGATGTTATTGGGGCCGACGACGCCGGCGTTTTCGGCGGTGCCGCCGGGGACGTCCCAACTGCCGTCCGCGTTTTGTTTGTCCAACAGCAGTTCGCGGATGCGCGGGTGCCAGTCGTTCCAGTGTTTGCCTCCCGCCTGATAGTTCGCCTGCACCGCGTAGTAATGGAAGTAGTACCAATACTGAATGCCGTTGGCTGACCATTCGACTGGGAACTTCGCCAGGAGGTCGAGCGTTTTCGGCACGGTGGGGTCGTCGTACTTGCCGAGCAATTGCAACGACACGACTCCCGCCGCGGAAGTCTGTGCTCCCTGAGCCGGTCCCTGATAGCCATAGCCGCCGTTCGGGTGAGCACAGTACTGCACGTACTTGATCGCTTTCTCGATGACCTGATCGGGGACCGGAATCTCGGCGTTGTTGGCCGCTCGCAGCGCGACGATCTGCATCACACTGACGCTCAGGTCGTGATCGCCTGGCTGAGGGTTGTATCGCCAGCCGCCATTCGGCGACTGAGAATTGATGATGACCTTCACTGCCTTGCGGAGTTTTTCTTCGACCTCCGGATCGGGGTCCATGCCGTACAACTCGGAAGTCGCCAACGTGGAGAGACCATGTTCGTACATCGGCCCCGCGCCCGCTTGCCGCTTCGAGTGGAACAGCCCGTCGTCCCGCTGAGTTTTCAGCAAGTACTTGCGTCCCTTCTGAAGTACTTCCTTGTACTGCCCGCGTCCTGGAACGTGACCACGACCGAGCGTCGCGAGAATGGCCAGGGCGTTGCCGGCATTGCAGTCATCCCAACTCCCGTCAGCTCGCTGTTTCGAGGCGAGATATTCGAGGGATCGATCGACCGACGAAGTCACGCGCTCGATGACTTTAATCTCGGTAAGCGGCGCGGCGGTCTTCGGCGTGACGGGAGGCTTGGTTTGAGCGTGTGCCGTTGAACTACCAAGCAGTACGGCGATCGCAAACAGACGGACGGTATTCATGGGTCTCTCCAAACGATGATTTCAATTGCGATGTTGGCGAGATGTTCGTGGTTTGTGACTCGCTTGTGGCTTTCGTTTTGACTCGGTTTTCGATTTCCGTGCGAGTTGCTCCAGTGATCGGCGGGTCTTCTCGGGCAGTGCCGCCAACAATTCCTCCGCGGTCAGATCGTCGACTCCGCGGATCTCGAACAACTCCTGGAGACTCAACTCTTTGACCCGTTCTCTACCGATATCTCTCAAAAAATCCTGTTTCGTGTAAGGCATGGTCAGACCCTCGATCTGATAAAGATTGAACAACTGTTGAAGAAGCGTGCTCGCTTCGGACTGGTGACTTCGCAACTGTGCCGCCCATAAGTTACCCGCGATTTATCTCCGCTGAACAGGTTCAATAACGCATTCTGATCGGTAGCGGGAATCTCGCACAGCACCAGCAATCGAATCACGTCCGTGCCCCACTGCACATCGTAGATTCCCGATTCGATCCGCCGGAGTTCCACTTGCCCTGCGAGCTTTCTGGGAAAGCGAGTACTGATTGCAAACAGCCGAAACGAATTCTCTGGCAATAACCGGTCCAATGACGGACTGACCTGTTTGCGATAGTTGACGGAGTGCCCCACCAATTCTTTCAGCGACCAGCCATCCAGCGGCTCACGCAGCGATTTATAAGTGACCAAGTTGTAATCGCTCAGCGGCCCAAAGCCGTTCGGCAGTTGCAGCGTGTCCGATCCATGTCTGCGGCGGACAATCACAATGTCCAGAAATTGCTGCTTCAACGACAAATCCGGTTCGAGAATCACCTCCCAGGCCGTGTCCGCGAAGAAATCAACCAAGGCCACGCCGAACAAGCGATGCCAAGAAATCATGAGCTGCTTCGTCATTAGCTCAACCCTGACAGCCGCCGCAGCCCGACGTCCACCGCGTAAATGAACGTGATCAGCACCAACGTAAACCAGTTGTCCCAAACGCTCGCTTCGCGATGAACTTCCACGAGCATCGGTTCGCCCTTGAATTGCTCGGGCAGACTCCTGAGGTCGGACAGCGCAACCACTTTGCCGCCGGTCGTGCTGGCGAGCATCTCCAGCATCGGGCGATTGAGATTCGGGTCGCGCAGCTCTTCCGACGATGGCATCACGCGCAGCTTGCCTTCGACGGATTTCGGCGAGTCATTCGGTTGATAGAGCACTTGATGGTCGCCGGTTTCTCTCGGCGTGAACTTGCCGGTGTAGCGGCCTTTCGCAAACTTGTCGGCCACGAGCTCCACTGATGACGACCCCGTGGCGCCGATGGTGCTGACCTTGAGTGACGGGTCGGTGCGCGGCGTGCCGTCGGCGGTGAAGGCGAAAAGTTCGATCTCGGCGGCCTCGCCTGGTTGTACGCGGACGGGACGTACGGCGATCGAGCTTTCTTTCTTCGTCGAGCCATCTTCAGTGCGTTGCACGAAGCGGATCATCTGGCCCCAGAACTTGTAGAAGAACCGGTCGCCGACATTCTGCCGCCACAGAAACGTCGAGTCGGTGCCGATGAACGCGACCTTCCCTTTGCCGGCATACTGATAGGCGATGAGTGGCTGTTTGCCCCAGCGATTTTCCAGGCTGGGGTTGCGTGCCAGAACCATTGCGGCGGGAGACGCTCGTTCGACTGGAGCGGTCCAAAAATACGACGGCATCTGCGCCCAGACATTGAGGTTGCGGCCCGGTTCGTCGTGCAGTCGCAACGACTCGTGCAAGAGTCCTTCCGGCGTGATCTCGATCTTAAACGGTTTGTAGGCCGGCGCTTCGAGGCCGGTCGTGGCATTGTTCCGCAGCGTCACTGGCAGCAGCGATTGAAATTCGCGATCGAACAGATGCGGCATAAAGCGCGGTCCGGCTTGCACGATCAGGCCGACTCCCTTGTCGCGAACAGCTTCGATCAATGCCTTGCGGAAATCGTCATGCAGCATGTCGGGCGAAGCGTCGCCGATGATGATCGTGTGGTACTCGCTCAAGTCCTTCACGGACGACGGCAGCTTGACTGCTTGATCTTCGGAGGACAGACGCCGCCATTCGGCTTCGGCGAGCACCTCCGGTTCGTCGCCAGTGCGACCCTTGATGCCGTTGTCACGGCGGATGTCGTTCTTCAAGAAGCGAAAATCCCAACGCGGCAGACCGTCGATCAACAGTACTTTCAGCTTTTCGTCGCTGACTTTGACGAAGGCCAAGTCGGTGTTGTTGGCACGCAGTTCATCCGCCTCTTCGGGGAACGCCGGCACGTTAACCGTGAGGTATTTGTCGCCGGCCTCTTTCGCCTCGAAGACCAATTCGGTTTGTTGCTGTTCGGTGCCGAGCAGCACCAGTTCCTTTGTGTCGAGAACTTTGTCGCCGTCTTTCAATTCCACTTTGACCGGCCGTCCGTTGAAGCCATTCGATTCGAGCGTGACCGAGACCTTCACCGTATCTCCGACCGAGACATGTCCCGATGTGTAGAGGTCGATGATCGATACATCCTGTAAACGCTTGGGCGATCCGACCGGAACCGTGAAAATCGGCGCACCGACTTGCGCGGCGGAACGAGCCGCTTCGGCGGGTGACTTTCCTCCGGTGTTCTGACCGTCGCTGAAGAGCACGATGCCGGAAATCTTTTGTCCGGCAGCGTCATCGACAATCAATTGCACAACACTGCCGATCCAGGTCGATACTCCGCCGCCGCTGTCCGGCAATTGCGAGTCGGTCTTGGAGGCATCAAACACGAACGGCACCGGCTCGCGCGCGAACGCGAGGTGCCGGACATCGAACTTCCCCTCCAGCGGCTTGAGCAGATCGGGCGCGGCAACTCGAACCGACGTCTGTGAGAGGTCGGCGCGCGTGATGCGATTCAGCGCCTTGCGAGTTTCCGGATCGACCATCCCAGGTGAGCGCGGGGCGTCAGTCCCCTGATTCGTCGTGCTGGAGCCTTCGTCGGTCACGTATCCCGCCGCCTTGGCGACTTCGGCGAATTGTTCGTCAGTCTCAAACGGTCCGGCCGGCAGTCGCATGCTCTGCGAGTGATCAAAGACAAACGCAACGATCGGCTTTCGCTCGAATTTGTGATCGATTCGCAGGTACGGCCCCGACAAAATGAGAAACAACAGACCCAGAATCGACACGCGAGTCAGGCACAGCGTCAGTAACAACCACTTCGGAACGGTGTGCAGGTTGAGCTTCTGTCGCCGATAAACCAGGAACGCCAGCGGCAGGAGCAGCACGAGGCCGATCCACAGCATTTCACTGTGCTGCCACAATAATTCTGCGCGGTCCAAGTGCTTGAGGACGTCTTCGTGGATGCCGATGAGTTGCAGGAAGCGTTGCAGCATGAGTCATTGAGCCGTTCGCGATCTTGTTTCCACACGCCGCATAGCGGCGAGCGTATGAAAAAAATGTCGGTCAGGCGAGCCGGACGGCCTCAGCCCCCGGTTGTCACGATCGTGACCAACCGCGGGCTGACGCCGCCCCGCTCGCCAGTTTTTCACAGGCGTGAAGCGTCGGAACTTGCGACCAACGCAGAGCGTGGGAACGAGGAATCAGCGTTTCTTTTTGGCGGGTTTGGCAGGTTTCTTGGTGGGTTTGGCGGCTTTGGCTTTGGCTTTGGCCGCCGGCTTGGCGGGTTTGGCCTTGGCTGGACTGATTGCCTTGACGAGTTTCTTAACCGGGGCCTTGGCGACCGGTTTCGCTTTAGCCTTAGCAGCAACCTTTGTGACGGGTTTGGCCGCCGGCTTCTTGGCCTTGCTTTCGATCTTGGGCTTTTCAGGCTTGGGCTTTTCAGGCTTGGGCGGCTTCGGCGGGCCGTACCGGAGCAGATCCGCATCCAGCAAGATGCCGTTGTCCCAAACCAGCGAACCGCTCTCCAGATGGACCGTGCGGAAATACTTCTCGCTCAGCCGAATCTGTTTGAAGGCGTTGCCTTGCAGCAGCGGAGTGAGATCAATTGTGCGTTCGGCTCCATCATCGAAATCCAAACGCACATGCAGATCGTCCAGCGGGACGACCGAAACGATGCGCACCGACCGTGGTGGCTCTGACATTCTTAGGCTCCTTCGTGGAACGGACTCGTGACCGCTACTTCCCTGTGCCATGTTCCTACCTTGGTGATCCCGCATCATCGGGTTGCGGGGAGATGACTTCTTGTGAGAGTTCAGCCGCGAGCGACTCGTGGCTTCATGTCAAACTTGGCCGGATTGTGGAGTGACGTTCTGCGTCGAAAATCACGACGCGGAGTGTCGTGCCACACTATTGCGGCTGCGCCGTTCTACTTGGTTGGTTGTCCCGCTTTCGTCAGTCGTGTGAAGTAATCGCGAATGAACCGTTGATAGCCTTCTGGGCCTTCCTCGCGCAGACCTTGCAGCAGTTCCTCACGCATGCGTGGCTGCATCTTGAGGATGATCGCTTTCGTGGTCAGGTCGAGGTCTTTTAAGACCGCTTCCATCGCGAACTGGCTGGCGTTGTCCCCTTCCAGACCGCTGCGAGGCCGCGGGTTTGACTTCAGTGGCGGAGGTTGATTGCTGGGTGGATGTTTCTGACCTTTGTTGGGCTGATCCGATGCGTCGCCGGCTTTCATGGCTTGCAGACGTGCCGCCATTTGCATCGCTTTTTGAGCCGTTTCCGAATTGAGCAACTCGGCGATTTCGGCCGCCGCTTCAGGAGACAACTCCGGCGTTTCACCCGCTTCTGGTGACGCCGAGGCACTGTCATTCGGCGGTGGTGAACCATCCGGCGGTTGCGAGGCATTCGGCTTCTGTGCCGAGCGAGCCTGCTGCAATGCTTTCTCCAATTGGCCGAGCAATGCATCGAGCGTCCGCTGGTCGGCCGCGAGACTTTCCTCAGCCATGTTCAATTCGTTCAGACGTTCTTCCTGGCGCTCGC
This sequence comes from Planctomyces sp., assembly GCA_043775215.1. Classification (GTDB taxonomy): domain Bacteria; phylum Planctomycetota; class Planctomycetia; order Planctomycetales; family Planctomycetaceae; genus SXKJ01. Next base: position 8,268 of record JAYVSP010000803.1, read on the forward strand.
CGAGCTCCTCGCGACGTTCCTGTTGATCGTTGGCCGGATCGTTTTGTTTAGTGCCGTCGTTCGGTTTCGCCTTGCTGTCTTTGTTCGGCTTCTTCGGGACCGGCCGTTTCTTATTCTTGAACCGCGGGTCTTCCTTTTGCTTCGGACCGCCGAGCGCCGGCGTAAACAAGTCTTCGTCCTCGTTCATCTCCGGCTTGTCCGCATTCGGCTTATCGGCATCGGACTTTTCGGCGTCGGTCTTCGCCATTTCGGCGTCATCGGCCGGAGTGTCTTCCTCGTTCGGAGGCGTCAGCATTTCGCCCGTGTCCGGGTCATAGGGGCGATCGGGAAATTTGGGTTTGCGCTTGTCCTTGAGCTTTTTGTACTCGTCGGTCTTTTGAAGTTCCTTCGTCTTGGCCAGTTCCTTGTCCGCCTTTTTGTCGAGCTCGTCCTGTTTCTTTTCCAAATCGGGAACGAGCATCTCGGGGGCTTCTGGCGTGAACTCGGCCAATTGCGCTTGGTTGTTGGCGAGATTCTGCAACTCTTGACGCAAGGCTTCGATCGCCGCGCGGAGTTCGGCCAGTTCGCGAGCCGACAGCTCACCCGATTGCCGCGTCATCTCACGCTGCAATTCTTCGAGCGCTTTCGCGGCGTCGGTCTTCGCGTCTTTCTGAGCCTCACGCAACGCGTCCATCCGGTCCTTCAAGGCTTCCAAATTCTTCTGCACTTGCTCGCTACGGGCTTCGAGTTGCGGCAATTTCAGGTCTTGCTGCTTGGGCTGCGCGGACTTCTGAATCTCGGCGGCCAGTTCCTTCAGTGGCGAGACAGCCGCTTCTTGAAACGCCTCGGAGAGGTTCTGCATCTCGCGCTGCAACTGCGGCGGAACAAGTTGCTGTTTCTCAGCCTCAGTGGCCAATGCCTTGAGTTGCTCTTTGAGTTGCTCCGCCATCGCGGCGTTTTGCTGTTCTTGTTGCTGCAACTGGGCCAGTTCTGTCTTCAACTCATTGAGCATCTTCTGAGCTTCGGGATCAAGCTTCGCCTCCGGCGTGGGCGGTGGAGTTTTCGGAGGCGGCGGCTTATTGGCCTCGGGAGTTTTTGGATCGTTCTTGGCTTGGTCTTTCGCCGCTTGCTCCTTGGCTGCTTGCTCTTTCGCGGCGGCTTCGGCCGCTTTCTCGGCTTCGGCTTGTGCCGCTTCAACCTTCTCGGTGAGCGGTTCGTATTTCTCTTCGAGCTTCTCCAGCTTCTCCTGCACCGTTTTCTGTTTGGTGATCAGTTCCACCAGCTTCTCGCGGAAGGTGTCTTCCTGCTTCTCGAACTGCGCCAACTTCTTGTCGGCCGCGTTGGGATCATTGGCCACAATGCGGATCGTGAAGTCTTGAGTCTGTGCGGTTTGGCCTTTGCGGTCACGAACCTCGGCTCGGTATTTGATCACGTCGCCAGACTTCAACGATTCTTGCAGGAGGTCGAGCGTTACGATGGCCGTGTCGGCGCGAGTGATTTCCGAATAACTCTTCACCGGCCGACCTTGGAAACCGGAGCTCTCGGCTTTCTGCATGGAGAGCACGAGTTCCGCCAAGCCGAAGTCGTCAAACACCGCAATGACCAGCGGCACCTTCACTGGCTCGCTGAGCACGAGGTCCACACCGGGTCGTTCGATCATGATCTGCGGCGGATTATCTGGCACCGCGACGATCCGGGCTTCGTGCATCTGATGATTGGCGGCCCCGATTTCGTTCTTCAATTCAACGCGATACCAGCCATCAGACTTGATCGGGAAACGGCCGGCCCAGCGATGAGCTTGATGAATCGCGGCGTACTGCGAGTTCTTCTTAGAATTTGAGATTTGAGATTTGGAATCTGAGATTTGAGATTTGGAATTTGTATCTCCTGCCCCGGTCGAAAGGCTTAGCGGGAACGTCTCGGCCACGACCAACTCGCGGACTTCGCGAGTGGCCGGCGGTAGTGTTCCGACTCGAGCCCACAAGCAGTGACCATTGAACTGAGTGAAAGACACGCCGCGAATCGCGCGGCCTTCAAGATCCAGCATCTGCGCAGGAACTTCCAGTCGCAGCCACTCGCCGGCTTTCGGCAGGTCGCCAATGCGACGTCGGCTGACCGTGTTCGGCTGGCCGAGTGCCATTTTGTCGGCACCCCAAAACGCGCGGCGTTCCCAATTTTGGCCGTCGTGAAATTGCAGCATCAACTCTTCGGTGGGTTGATCCGCCTCAATGAAGACTTCTGCGAAGAGTACGTCTCCGTGATGCACCTCAAACGGCACAGCCGCCGAATGGAACAGATGATAGGACATCCCTGGAGCGGCTGTGTGAGTGTGCCATTTGGCCCACAGCGCCGGATTATTCTTCGGGTCTTTGGGATTCGCTTTCGGGTCCAATTCTTTCGGTTGAGGGTGCCATTCCCAGCGGCCCTCGACGGCGTTGCCCGCTGGCAAAACATTCTCAAACCATGCACGCAACGGCCGATCGGTGCGCGGAACCGTTTGCAATTGCTCGCGCAACAGTTGGATTTCACCCTGCGAGGCATCACCTTCGACGCTGACTGCCAGCTCGACGGTGCTGTCGATCGGGCCAGAAACGTCCGCAATATCTGGTGGGTTCAAACGCGGTTCGGGCAACTGCATGTACGACGGGTAATGCACCGCGGCCTGCAAGCCAACCAATCGCGGGCGTTCGAGCATCGTAATTGTGGCCAACTTGGTCCACGTCCCTCCGCCATGCACGCGGTACTGAAAGGAGTGCTCATACGCTGGCAGCCGGAACGTCCAACGAGTCGCGTCATCCGGCCTGAGGTCATGCCACAACGTCGTGCCGACACTCTCACCATTGATCGGCGTGAGTTCTAGCCGCAGCCGTTCGACCTTTCCTTTGGTCACGGTCGCCACGAACTCGACCGGCTCGCCGCGTAGCACTTTGCACGTGCCGGGCTGCACATCAAAGAGGACTCCCGTTGCCGGAGGAATGTCTGCAAACGGCGAGAAGATACGGGCTAACGCCGTCGGCAACCGATCTGAAAACACTCCAAATGCCGTCGCGAAAACGATCAAGCCCAGCAGGGCGAACAACCCGGCTCGCCGCAATGCGCGCTGGTCAAGCACCGATGCCGGCCGAAAGTTTTTGACGCGCTCGATCGCTTCGGTAATCAGCCGTCGCAAGAACGCGGGGGATTGTTGCTGCTGCTTCTGCAAGTCGAGGTCGACGCAGCTCACCAGCCGATTGTGAATGCCGGGCAACGTCGCTTCGATGCGCCGCGCCACAAACCGGGCGGTCATCCGCCGAAACAGCGGCCGCAACACACCGGTCACGAACGCCCAAACGCTTGGGACCACCACCAGGAGCAACCCCACCAGCCGCAGCCACGGCCGTAATGGAATCGCCAAATCGGTCAGGCTGACCAGCACCAGCAAGATCAATCCCAGACCGAGCGTCACGCCCATACCGGTGAGCGTCCACGCCGACCGAAGCAATCGCCGTGTCCCAGCGATTAATCGATGAAGTACGGAAACATCCGGAGGCATCGCTCGTAAATCATCAGCATTCTGCATGTTACGCGACATCATCAGCACCTTTCGATCGAGGGCGAGTCTGCCACTGTCAGCCAGCCGCTGAGCCGTGTTCGTGTTGGATGCTGATTTCAGACAACTTCACTGCTTTTGGCAACTACCGCATGGCCAAAAACCCCAGATTTCCCCGCAATTTCGCAGCAAGATTGACTGAGAAGCGGTTGTTTGCCTTCTTTTCCGTCCTAAGCGGGCGGCCGAACACCCAATTCTTGGGCGGCCTCTTGCAGCAAGCGCCAAGTGCGGTGGTCCAGCGGAATCCCATTCGCGAGTCGCTCGCGCCGAGTCGTTTCACTTCGATCGCCGGGTAACACAATGCAATCGAAACCGGGCTTCAGCGGCGTCGAACGCACGAAGTCGATCAGCTTGTTCGCCTCACCGAGGAAGTGCGACGTTCCGGCAAACCGCTGGGGATCCCACAACACCATCAGCACATTGTTCGTCCCGATTTCCGGCGGCTCCGCGGGCGGGCAGAAACCTCCGGACAGGCCGCCGACGAGGACGTCCAGCAACAGGCCCAGGCCGAATCCTTTGTAGCCTTGTTGCTCGCCGCCCATGGGCAGCAACGTGCCGGGCTGATCGGCAAATCGCGTCGACGGGTCGGTCGTCGGGTTTCCGTCAACATCGAGAATCCAGCCGGGCGGACACGACTTTCCCGCCAGCAGCGCCGCTTTGACTTTGCCATTCGCGACCGCACTGGTGGAAATGTCCAACACCAATGGTTCCCCTCCGGTCGGAACACCAATGGCCAGCGGGTTCGTACTGATCCGCGCCTCCCGTCCGCCCACCGGAGCCACGCAGCGCAGCACGCCATTGTCGTTGACCGACATCCACGCCGCGAAACCACTCCGAGCCGCCAGTTCGACCCATTGCGCCAGCCGCCCGACGTGACCGCAATTCTTCAGTGTGCCGCAGGCAATCCCCAGCGACCGAGCCTTCGCCGCCAACTGCTCGACCAACTGCCGCGACAGCACCTGCCCCAACCGACGTCGTCCATCCGCGACCAAAATCGCGGGCGTTTCGGTGAGCACCTGCCACTCGACACCACTTCGCAACTCATCCGTCTTGAGTTGCTCAAGGTAATCGGCAACTCGCAGTACCCCGTGAGACTCGTGACCACGCAGATTGGATTCGACGAGGCAAGCCGCGACCTCAGTGGCGTCAGAATCGACGACTCCGGCGGCAAGGAACAAATCCCGAACGAACTGTCGCAGTGCATCGGCGGAAAGTTGGAAAGTCATCGTTGGGCCAGAAGTAGCTTGCAAGCTAGGGATGGGACGCTTGCAACAGGTCGCCGATGATTTGGCTGACGCCTTCGTAGTCGAAGACCACTGGGACTCCGCCGGGGCCAGCGTAAAGGCCGACTCCGTCACGGACGACAAGGGCGTCGGGATGGTCCACCTCAAAGCGGTCCCCGTTGACCAATGCGATTGTGAATGGATGAAAGGGAATGCGCCGCTGCGGCTGAACCGGCAACAGGTGGGCGTCTGGCGGCAACGCTGGCAGGACGCGTGGGAGTCGTTGTGTGTTTGGGAATGCCAAGAACCGCAGCGGCTG
>JAYVSP010000804.1:0-7654 GCA_043775215.1 Planctomyces sp.
TCTTATTGTTGTTCTATTCGTCACCCAGGGCTTCGCCCTGGGCTATCGAGTTGCACCCCTTTGGGGCGAAAAACAAGACTGCGCAACTTCAAAAAGCGCCAGCGAGGGCGGGCGCTTCGGGTTAGTGTGGGCTGCCAGGATTTGTGGCACACCCGTCACTCTGAAACTCGGCTTCCGACTTGACGAGTGACTCGCGAGTCGTTGGTGACCCAACCTCCTTGCAGTCTCCTGATTGGAGTCATACTTTGCCACTCCTGAATTCTGGGTGGTGAAGATATGCACTTCAAAGGGTGGCCATGCTCGACTGTCTTTGCATCGGTATTATTGTTTCCGATCATCTCTGTCTGCCGATCACGCGTCTGCCACAGGCGGGCGAGTTGGTTATGACGCCGCGATTGGAGCTGACGATAGGCGGCAACGCTGCGAATGTTTCGACGGACTTAGCCAAGCTGGGAGTGAAGGTCGGTGTCGTGGGACTGGTGGGACGCGACATCTTTGGCCGTCATGTGCGCGAGTCTCTGGAAGCCGCGGGAGTCGATTGCCGGTTGTTGTGCGAATCCGCTACCAGTCAGACGTCTCAGACGTTGATCGTCAACGTGCAAGGCGAGGATCGGCGGTTCATTCACGCGGTGGGAGCGAACGCGGAGTTTGACGCGAGCCAAGTTACGCCGGAGATGGTCCGCAATTGCCGCGTGCTGTTCCTCGGTGGTTATCTGCTGGCCGAGAATCCTCCCGTAGAAAACGTGGTGCGGCTGTTTCAAGCGGCGCGCGACGCGGGCATCCCGACGTTGTTGGATATCGTCTTGCCCGGGCCGGGAGATTATTGGCCTCGGCTGCGCCCAGTGCTTGCGCTGACTGATGTCTTCCTGCCGAACGAAGACGAAGCGAGGCTGCTCACCGGCGAACGCGATCCGTGGCGACAAGCGGAGATCTTTCACACGGCGGGAGTGCGGACTTCGATCATCACACGCGGTGGGGTGGGCTGCGTGATCGTTTCATCGACCGGACGGTTCGAGGCGGCGGCTCATCCCGTTCCGTTTGTCGATGGCACTGGAAGCGGTGATGCGTTCGCGGCGGGTTATGTTTACGGATTGCTCCATCGGGCGGAAACCGAACACTGTGTGCGTCTCGGCAGCGCGCTCGGCGCGAGCTGTGTGCAGTCGACCGGCGCGACGACCGGAGTGTTCAACGCAGCCGAATTGGAAGCGTTCGTCAGCACGCACGCATTACAAATCGAGCGACGATAGACTGGCGGAACCTCCTCCGCATCCGCACCCTATAGGAATCAACTTCATGAATCTTCCGTCTCCTTGCCAGGCCGAATGGCTCGAAACTGATGGTCTGGGTGGGTTCGCGATGGGGACGGCGTCGGGTGTGCGGACGCGGCGGTATCACGGGTTGTTGGTCAGCGCGTTGACGCCGCCGTCGGGCAGAGTGGTTCTCGTCAGCGGATTCGATGCGTGGATTGAAACAGTGGCCGGACGATTCGCGCTGACGACGCAGTCGTACCGCGGAGGAGTGCGGCATCCGGACGGCGAATCTCGTCTGGAATCGTTTGATTGGGAGCCGTGGCCGACATGGCGTTGGCGGCTGCCCGACGGATCACTCGTGGAGCAAGAACTCTTCATTCCTCACGGAGTGTCCGCTGTCTGTCTCCGCTGGCGGGTGGAGGTCGCTGAAGTCGTGGAGCTTCAGGCATCGCCGAGTTCGTCCGAGTTCGACTATCTGAGCGCTGACTCTGGAACGGCGAATGAAGTCGTGCGACTGATCGTGCGGCCATTGCTCGCCGCGAGAGAATATCACAGCTTGCAGCACGAGAACTCACACATGCGTCCGGAGACGGATGTGACCTCGATCATTGAAGTCACGTCCGCCAGACGCCGTGAAGAATCGCGTGTCGCATGGAGGCCGTATGACGGGTTGCCGGCGATCGTCAGTTGGTCGAACGGCGGGTATCAGCATGCTCCGGTTTGGTATCGGCAGTTTTTGTACTCACAAGAGGCCGCGCGCGGCTTGGACTGTTTGGAGGATCTTGCGTCACCGGGAGAGTTGACTTGGGACTTGTCGCGTCCGCTCTCGGCGAGAGCGGGCTACACTCAAGACGCAGTGTGGCTGCTCGCGCCGGAGACTCACGAGGCGGCTGTGGGTCCGGCCTGCAATCAACCGTTGACTGCGGGAGTCCTCGCACTGCGCGAGAAGGAGGCGGAGCGTCGCCGCCAGTTCCCGACGTGGATGCACCGTTCGGCCGATCAATTCATCGTCGGCCGCGGTCGCGGAAAAACGCTCATCGCGGGATATCCGTGGTTCACCGATTGGGGCCGCGATACGTTCATCGCGATGCGCGGGCTGTGTCTGGCGACGGGACGACTGGATGTGGCGGAGTCGATTTTGCTCGCGTGGGCCGATTCGGTCAGCGAGGGAATGCTCCCGAATCGGTTTCCCGATCAAGGTGAATCGCCGGAGTTCAATTCGGTCGATGCCTCGCTGTGGTTCGTGATCGCCGTGCATGAGTTTCTGACCATGAGCGGCACGGCGCTAGCCGCTGGTATTCCCCAACGACCGGTCGCTAGCGCTAACCCGCTCACGAATATCAATCGGGCGAGTACGACTGCCGCAACGCTGCGAAACGCGGTGCGTGAAATTCTTGAAGGTTATGCACGCGGGACACGATTCGGGATTCGGTTGGCTGCGGACGGCTTGATCGCTGCCGGTCAAACGGGAGTGCAGCTCACTTGGATGGACGCGAAGGTCGGCGATTGGGTCGTCACGCCGCGGATCGGAAAGCCGGTCGAGATTCAGGCTCTGTGGCTGAATGCGTTGTGGCTGGAATTGCAGTTCGCCGAACAAACTGGTGATGACAAGTCAATCACACGCTGGACGCCGACCTTTCAACTCGGCCTGCAATCGTTCCGCGAGAAGTTCTGGAACGCAGCCGATGGCTGCTTATTCGACGTGATCGACGTGGATCATCAACCGGGCACGGTCGACAAGTCATTCCGCGCGAATCAGATTTTTGCTGCCGGCGGATTGCCGTTGACGCTCTTGCCACCCGATCGCGCACGGCAAGTTGTCGCGGCCGTCGAGACTCGACTGTGGACCCCCTTGGGATTACGAACGCTCGCACCCGGTTCGCAGAATTATGCCGGGCATTACGGCGGAAGCACGCGACAACGCGATGCCGCCTATCATCAAGGAACTGCCTGGCCGTGGCTGCTCGGTCCGTTCATTGAGGCATGGGTGAAGAGTCATCAAACGGACCATTGTTCAGGCCCTAGTGGTTTAGTGAAGAGTCAGGCACCGCAGAATTCAGAATTGGCGGAAGAAGACGTCCTTGTTCTGCGAAGTTGCAATCCGCCAATTCTGAATTCTGCAGTGCCTGACCCCAGTCTGGATGTGAAACGCGAGGCATTGCGGCGGTTCGTTGAGCCGCTCTTCGCACATCGGTATCAGGCAGGATTGAATCACATCGCCGAGATCGCTGATGGTGACTCTCCGCACGCGTCTGGTGGTTGTCCATTTCAAGCATGGTCACTCGGAGAGATGCTCCGCATTTGCGCGTGGCTTAACGACAATCAGGCTGAGATTTGAGATTCCGCTTTCTGTAGAGATGTCATCATGCGACGTTCGTTGACCGATACCGTGACGATCGAGATTCCCGCGACGACGGCCGAAGAACTGCGGCTGACGGCGGCTCACTCGCGGCGCGAGGACTGGCTACGCTGGGGGCCGTACCTCTCCGAACGGCAATGGGGCACGGTCCGCGAAGACTATTCGGAAACCGGCACGTGTTGGGATTTCTTTCCGCACGATCATGCCCGCAGCCGCACTTATCGCTGGGGTGAGGACGGGCTGCTGGGAATTTCCGATCGACAGCAGCGGTTGTGCTTCGCGCTGGCTTTGTGGAATGGCCGTGATCCGATCTTGAAAGAACGGCTCTTCGGACTGAACGGGCCGGAAGGGAATCATGGCGAGGACGTCAAGGAACTGTATTACTACCTCGATTCAACGCCGACGCACTCGTACTTGAAGGGTCTCTACAAATATCCGCAGGCGGAGTATCCGTATGCACGCTTGGTCGAAGAGAACCGGCGACGTGGGAAGGAATTGCCGGAGTTCGAATTGCTCGATGCTGGCGTGTTCGATGGCGATCGGTACTTCGATGTCACCGCCGAATACGCGAAGGCCGCGCCGCAAGACATTTTGATTCGCATCACTGTGGTCAATCGAGGGCCGGAGCGGGCGACTCTGCATGTGCTGCCGACGTTGTGGTTCCGCAATACGTGGTCCTGGAAAGGGCACGACGAGGCGACGGTCGCTCCTCCCGGAATGAAACTGCAGCCGGATCGCACGGTTCATGCGTGGCACGAATCACTCGGCGATTTCTACTTCGCGTCGGCCGATACGTCTGCCGGCAAGCCGCCGACGTGGCTCTTCACCGACAACGTCACCAACATGGAAAAACTGTTCGGCCTGTCGAACGGCAGTCCGCACGTCAAAGACGCGTTTCATGACCGAGTCGTGGACGGGCGACTCGGAGCTGTCTCGCCGCTGCGATCAGGAACGAAAGCCGCGCCCTGGCATGTCTTGGAACTCGAACCACAGGGCTCGGCCGAACTGCGGCTGCGATTGACGGCAAGCAACGCCAAGACTTGGACGCCGCAGACCGCATGCGGCGACGACTTCCAGGAAATCTTTGAGACGCGCATCCACGAAGCGGATGAGTTTTATAATCGGAAGCTGCGAAGAACTTTGACGCCGGAAGCCAAGAACGTGTCGCGGCAATCTTATGCGGGATTGCTCTGGTCGAAGCAGTTCTATCACTACGTGGTGCAACAGTGGCTGCGCGGCGACGACGGTCAGCCGACACCCCCCGCCGCACGCTTGAAGGGACGCAATCGCGATTGGCAGCACCTCTTCAATCGCGACGTGATCAGCATGCCGGACAAGTGGGAGTACCCGTGGTATGCCGCATGGGACTTGGCCTTTCACATGATTCCGTTCGCACGAATCGACGGCGAATTCGCGAAGAACCAATTGCTGCTGTTCCTTCGCGAGTGGTACATGCATGCGAACGGACAATTGCCGGCCTATGAGTTTGCGTTTGGCGATGTCAATCCGCCGGTGCATGCGTGGGCGTGCTGGCGTGTCTACAAACAGACGGGGCCTCGCGGCGGGCGCGACCGAATGTTCTTGGCGCGAGCTTTTCAGAAACTGCTGCTCAACTTTACGTGGTGGGTGAACCGGAAGGACGTCGAAGGAAACAATCTTTTCTCCGGCGGATTTCTGGGCTTGGATAACATCGGCGTGTTTGACCGCTCGCAACCGTTGCCGACCGGCGGGCACTTGGAGCAAGCGGACGGGACCGCCTGGATGGCGTTCTTCTGCTCGACCATGCTGGCGATGGCATTGGAGTTGGCTTCGGAAGATCCCAGCTACGAAGACATCGCGTCGAAATTCTTCGAGCACTTCGTTGCCATCGCCGACGCCATGAACACGATGGGCGGAACCGGGCTGTGGGATGAGGTCGATGGTTTTTATTACGATCAATTACGAGTCGACGGACAAGGCCAGCCGCTCCGCATTCGCTCGATCGTTGGGATCATTCCACTTTTCGCGGTGGAAATCCTGGATCAACACACGTTGGATCGCTTGCCGGGATTCAAGCATCGCATGAACTGGTTCCTCAACAATCGCAAAGACCTGGCGCGGCAGATCACGATTTGCGAGCACGGCCCGCATTCGGACACCGCTCCGGACGATCGCTTGCTGTTGGCGATTCCCTCGAAGTCTCGCCTGCAACGCGTGCTGAAACGTGTGCTCGACGAGTGCGAGTTCCTGTCTCCTTATGGCCTGCGGGCGTTGTCGAAGATTCATGCCTCGAAACCATTCGTCTTCAAAGTAGACCACGGTGAGCTGCGCGTGGAATATGTCCCCGGCGAATCGACGAGTGGCCTGTTCGGCGGAAACTCGAACTGGCGCGGCCCAATCTGGTTTCCGGTGAACTATCTGCTGATCGAGGCTCTCGAACGCTATCACCATTTCTACGGCGATGAATTCCTCGTCGAATGCCCCACCGGTTCCGGAGTCTGGATGACGCTCAAGCAAGTGGCCGACGAGTTGTCTCGCCGCCTCTCCGCGCTGTTCCTTCCGGACGCGAATGGTCGCCGCCCCTGCCACGGCGAAGAACGTCGCTATGCCGACGACCCGCATTGGCGAGACCTCGTGCTGTTTTATGAATACTTCCACGGCGACACCGGCCGCGGTTGCGGAGCTTCTCACCAGACCGGTTGGACGGCACTCGTGTCGCGATTGCTGGAGGGGTGATCATTCTTGCGGATTTTGCCCGCTTGGAATCAATAACGATGGAGCAGTTCGCGCGCGAAGTGATGTCTGGCGGCAAGTGCGGTCTCGCGGCGAGTCTGTTGCGCGCGGGATTGTGGTTCGCTCAATGGCCGTACCGTTGCGGTGTCGCCGGCAAGAACGCACTGTTTGATTGCGGACTCCGCAAGCCGTTTGAAGTCGGCGTGCCGATCATCAGTGTGGGCAATCTCACGACAGGTGGAACTGGTAAGACGCCGGTTGTCGCGTTTCTGGCAAATTGGTTTCAAGAGGCAGGAGTGAAGGTCGGCCTGCTGAGTCGCGGCTACAAATCGCTGGGGCCGGCGAGCACGACAAAGTCGAGTGACGATCCGCGGCTCCTCTTGCAAACCCTCTCCCCGGAGGAGCGAGGGGATCTGAAGCGTGAGACCGCCAATACACGGGCGAACGATGAGAAGTTGGTTCTCGATCAGCTTTGTCCCGGAGTGCCACACTGGCTCAATTCGGATCGCATCGCATCGGCGATGCAGGCGACCAGCGAAGGTGGCTGCAAATTGTTGATTCTCGATGACGCCTTTCAGCATCGGCGGTTGCATCGCGATTTGGACATTGTGCTGGTCGACGCTTTGAATCCTTGGGGCTATGGACATTGCTTGCCGCGAGGACTGTTGCGCGAGCCGATCCGTGCGATCCGACGGGCCGATTTAGTGTTGATCACTCGCGCGGATTTAGCGTCGGCGGACCAGTTGACCGCGATTCGCACGGAACTCGTGCGGCAGGATCATGTCGGCAGCGTGGTCGAGGTCTCGTTTCGGCCGACCGCATTGATCAATAGCCTCGGAGCAACATGTCCACTGAGTGAAATCGCAGGCCGACGCTGTCTCGGCTTTTGCGGTGTGGGAAATCCAGAGTCGTTCGAGCAGACGTTGCGACGTCTGGGCGTGGACATCGTCGAATTTCAAGCTTTCCCCGATCACTATCACTTCGGGGACAGTGATCTTGCACAACTCGCCAAACGGGCCGAAGCAATATCCGCCGATTTGCTGATCGTGACGCAAAAGGATTTGGTCAAGTTGCGAACGGCGGAGATCGGCGGACGGCCGCTGTGGGCGGTGTCAATCGGCGCCGAAGTGATCCGAGGGTCACAGATCCTCGATCACTGGTTGTGGACCATCCTGGAGCGGGCGAGGGGCGGAAATATCTGATCGAAGAGCGAATGAATACTCGATTGATGAACAAGGATTGTTGGGTTGATCTTCAGGTTGATATTCGCGCGGCACGGACCGTCCGATGATTAAGTGTCGTCTTTCGCTTCGCAAAAGAACGTCCTTTCGCG
>JAYVSP010000805.1:0-6775 GCA_043775215.1 Planctomyces sp.
CGGTGGGTCTCGATGACTCGACGCCACCCTACAGTTTTCGCAACACGACAAATTGGCCAGCCCTGTAAGTTCCACAGCACCAAGAAACGAAGATGAAGATTGATCCGGGCCGGAGTTGGCGTTAGCTTAATCGGCTGAACTGACCGATATTTGGAGGAATGGGCGGGAGCGCTCGCCACCGTGCCAGCCAGTTTCTCCCGCCAGAGTCTCGCCTTTACGACTTACCGGCCACCTCAAAAACACGCCCGATTCATCACCCAAACGTGATGAACACGTTGGAGTTTGCCATGCCTACCACCAATTTTTGTCCGGGTCCGGTCTCGCGTCGTGGTTTTTTGGAAGTTGGATCGACGGCGTTCGCGGCGCTGGGACTCGGCAATTTGATGCGGCTCCGAGCGAATGCGGCATCAACTCTGAATGCTGGCTCAGACACGTCGGTGATCTTCGTCTGGCTGCCGGGTGGGCCGCCACATCAAGAGACGTTTGACATGAAGCCGGAGGCCCCCCTGGACTATCGCGGCGAGTTCCGGCCGATCTCGACCAACGTTCCCGGCCTCGACATTTGCGAGCACATGCCGCTGCTGGCCAAGATGGCGGATCGGTACTCGATCATTCGCTCGGTCGCGCACACCTATGCCGATCACGGCGGGGGCCACAAGAAATTCCTGACCGGCCGAAATCCGAATTCACCAGTCGACACGGTGAATGATCATCCGATGATCGGCTCGGTGGTGGCAAAGATACGCGAGCAGCAACACGTCGGCCTCCCGAATTACATTTGCGGCACGGATGGCGGACGTCAGGGAATTGATGTGTTCGCCTTCGGCAGCGCGTACCTTCCAAGCTCTACGCACCCGTTCACGTTTTGGGGCGATCCCAACGACTCGAAGTTCGAGGTGCAGAATCTGTCAGTGTCGAAGACACTCGAAGCACGATTGGATGATCGTGTGGCACTGCTGGACGGGTTCGACAATCTCCGCAAAGACACCGACCGCTTCGGCTGTATGGCATCGTTGGATGAGTTCAATCAAAGGGCGTTGAACCTGCTGACCAGCAACAAGTGTCGCGACGCCTTCGACCTGTCGCAGGAACCCAGCGAACTCCGCACGCGTTACGGCCGACACGCTTGGGGCCAACGAGCCATCTTGGCTCGCCGATTGGCCGAAGCGGGAGCGAGCTTCGTCACGATCACGATGGAAAATCCAATGCCCAGCGGCGGGCTGCCAATCGATTCGGTCTACAACTGGGACTCGCACGCGGTGAACTGCCACATGTTCAACGACCTGCGACACCGCTTGCCGCTGTTCGATCAATCGATTTCGGCTTTGGTCGAAGACATCTACGCCCGCGGCCTCGACAAGAAAGTCATGTTGATCGTCACGGGCGAGTTCGGTCGTACGCCGCGCGTCAGCACGTCGATCGGCACACAAACCAAAGTCATGCAACCGGGCCGCGATCACTGGCCACAAGCCATGTCGATTTTCGTCAGCGGCGGCGGTTTGAAGACGGGCGTCGTTGTCGGCTCGACAAACTCAAAGGCCGAGCATCCGAAGGACAGACCGCTCGAACCAAACGATCTCTGGGCGACGATGTTCCAACACCTGGGCATCGACACGAATCACGCGTTCCCAGATCACCAAGGCCGGCCGATGCCCATCCTCACCACGGGTGCGCCGATCAGTGAGTTGATCTGAAATTCCCACGGACGAGTCTGACACATTCGTTAGCCGCTTGAGGTGCATATGCGGCGGACTTTCACCAAACTGACGATCTTGCTGCTGAGTTCGGCCCAAGTTGCACTGTTCGGTGCGCTGGGTCTCGTGTTTCTGGCGCCGCCTGCGTCGGAGCAATCCACCGCTCGCTTGTACGCGGTGTGCCGCCTGTCATCTTTGCCGGCCGATGGAAAGCCAATTCGCCTTCCGGTACTTGCCCCTCATCGCGATGTTGGGACACGGCTGCCCGAGCGCGTGTTCGGTTATGTTTTCGTTCGCAAACTCCAGTCCGGCGGGGTGGTGACGGCATGCCAGTTCAAGGCAGCAGCTAACGACCGCGTTATGCGGCACTCTGTTCAATTGGGGGCGAGTGAGTTTCGCTTTGGGTCCATGGAAAGCGAACTCGGGCAGCCCTTTATGAACTTCTCAATGTCGCCACTCGCATTTAGCCACGCTCGCTCCTCTTCATAGAGCGGAATCAACTCCACCAGTTCAACTTGACGCATTCCCAAATCGACCACTGTGTCAGGCAACGAAATATGGCGAGGCTGGACAACGAGGAATGCCGACATCTTCGACGATCTTGCTATCTGCTCACGAAAGTCGATGGTTTCTTTACATACAAACGGACAGAGGTCGCGCAACTGGAAAGCAGTATACGCGCAGGCGAGAGCCCACTTATCGTCGACATCGCGCATGGAAATGACGAGTTCCTTGTGACCTCCGCCGTGCGGATGAAAATGGGAAAGGCCAAGGGTAAAGCCTGTAAGCGCGTCGGGTGTCGGGAAGCCGCGATAAATGAGCGAAAAGAGTGCAGGCTCCACTCCCTCGTCCGACACCTTGACACAATCCGGTTCGGTTCCAGCAAGCCGATCGAAATGGCTCAGCAACTTTTCGGCAGCGATAGGGCGGCGCGAGAACAATCGCTTGATCGTATTCCACATGCCTACCTCCCACCCTGCCGCATAACAGTAGAATCAGCACAAGCACCAACCCGCTCGGTATTCGCGGCGGAGCAGACGGTCGGCTTCCGGGGCGTTCGGACAACACAACGCGGCGGCGTCCCATTCCAGCTTCTTGCCGAGCCGGTACGCCACGTTGCCGAGATGATTCGCTTCGGTCAGCCAGCCGGAGTACTCGAAATCGCACGTCGTCGGTGCTCCGGTCTTGCAAGCATGAATCCACTCGGCCTGTTGACCGAGCGACTTCGAGATCGTTGGCTCGGGACGTTGATAGTCCGCGAACTCTTTCTCCGGCAGCAGCAGATGCTTGCCGTAGTCGGCGAGCAGCATCCCTTTGTCACCGATGAAGAGCACACCAGAGTCCCACTTCGGGATGCCGCCTTCGGACCAGATCGCCGGCTTGTTGACACCTTGATACCACGTCAACTTCACCGGCGGCATGTCGCCGCGTGGGCCGTATTCGTAGGTCGCCTGCATCGACGCTGGCGCGAGTTCCGGATGCGGCGGCGGGCCGGATGCTTCAATCGTTAGCGGAGCTTGCAACTTGAGCGCCCAGAACGGCAGATCGTTCCAATGGCTGCCGAGGTCCGACATCGTGCCGCTGCCAAAATCCCACCAGCGATACCACTTTGGTCCTGGGAAATAGACGCTGTGAAACGCCCTTTCCTTTGCCGGGCCGAGCCACAAATCCCAATGCAGTCCAGCGGGCACCGGCTGTGATTCCATTGGCCGCTCTTCGACGTGGACAATGTCACCATACTTCTTCGCGTCTTCGGCGCTCTGCCGGCCCCAAGCTCGGCCGACCCAGACGTGTGCCTCACGCACGGGACCAATCGCGCCGGCTTGAATCAGCTCGACCACGCGGCGGTAGTTCTCAGTCGCATGAATTTGAATTCCCATTTGTGTCGCGACCTTCGCATCGGCGGCGGTCTCGCGAATCTGGCGAGCTTCCCAGACGTTATGCGTCAATGGCTTTTCGCAATAAACGTGCTTGCGAAGCAACAATGCCGGATACGTCGCAAACGCATGAGTGTGCTCGCAGGTGCTAACGACGACGGCGTCGAAATCGCGATCGTGTTCGAAGAGCTTGCGGAAATCGACGAACTTCTTGGCCTGCGGGTACTGAGTGCCGACGCGATCCAACGTTGGTTCGAAGACATCACAAATCGCGACGAGGTTCTCGTCCTTGAGAGCCGGAAGATGCGCTCCGCCGCGCCCGCCGACGCCGATGCAAGCGACGTTGAGTTTCTCGTTGACATTCCTCGCTCGCAAGATCGCGGGCGCGGCGAACAGCGAGGCACCGGCGGCAAGTCCGGTCTTCAGGATTTCGCGACGAGTGGCTTGACGAGTCATGGCTGTTTCTCCAGAGCGAGTTCTTGTTCCAGGCCGGTCAGTTTTTGACGGACGAGTCCCTGCACCGGTTCGAGCCGGCGCAGCACATTGAGGTACTCTCGGCTATTTCCAGTTGATCGAGCCGACTGGCGACGTAGAACCAGTGGACGCAGCAGTCGAAGCGCCTCGCTCTCGTGCCTCAATGACAGCTCGGCGATCACCTTCCAGTATTTATAACTCAACTCGAACGGGTTCTCGGTGACCGCTTGTGCGAACGAGTCGCTCGCCGACTTGAAATCATTTTTCTTGTAATGCTGTAGGCCCAGGTCAAAAGCTTTCGACGCAATTTGCGGAGACGGTTTCACGACTGGCAACTGATCGAGTTTTGGTGTCGGCAAAGTGCCATCCGCGTTGGCGAATGACTCCTGCATGACCTTTACACAAACACTCTCGGCCACGCTGCGCAACCGGCCTTCTGACAATCGTCCGTCGACAATGAGCAGCAATCGGTCACCCTCCTCTGCGAAACCAGCGTGTGTGATTTGAATGCCATCATATGCCGGGTTCTGACCGAGCCGCATTTGAATTTGAACCAATGCCTCGGTGGCTGGACGCGTGACTTTTAAGGGAGTTGTCACAGGCTTTTGTGATGCGTCGAGAGGATTGATCCTCACGCGATCGGCCTTCGGCAACAACACCCCGTCCGGTGCCGAACGTGTTGCGGAAGGCGCTGGATCGGATGGCGGTGGCGGCGGTGGAACCGGATCTTTTGCGGAAGAAGGAGGTCGCGACTGCGGATCTTTTCTCGTGGCTGCGGATTTCGTTTCCGATTGTGCCGCAGACACTCCGCACAGCAGGCCAGCAACCAATCCAACAAACAACAGCCACAGTTGAATGGCACGCATTTCTAGGCTCTCCTCAAGAACAACATCTTCATTCTCAATCTTTTCCAATTGAATGGAGAACCGCGTCAAGTCGCAACGCTCAAGCTACGGAAGTGGTGGACGACGTCGTGCAAACTTCTAAGTGGCCCCGCATTGATCTGTGGGTAGCCACGCTCGCCAAGAGCGTGGGGGAATTCGCGGAAAACCCACGCTCTTGGCGAGCGTGGCTACAGACTCTTCAATGCGGGTCCACTTAGCTTGCAACTCTCATGTTTGCGTGAATGTTGATTGGATGTTTGACCCAGCCGATCTAATGGCAGAATAGTTGCAATCTGGAAGCTTGCACTACGGGGTCAATGAAATTCGCAATTATTCTGGTCGTGCGAGCTGCTCCGAGGATTCGAGACGTATCCGCTGTGATGCACTCTTGGGTCAGTGTGGCTGCTCGCGTTCTGGCGGTTAAGACAAGCGTTGCGGTCCTTCGGGCTGTCGCATTTCTCAGCAAGTCCTCGGTACTGTTCTGCCGTTTGTACCGAAGTGCCTGACCCCGGCTGCGAAATGCACGCAGCACAACAAGAAATTCAAATCTCATTGAGTGGTACAATTTGTTGCTCGGGAGAGTCATCATTCGTCGCAACCTTGTTCTAACCGCCTTCGTATTGTCTGTCTTCGCTGTCGGCGCGCGGGCCGCAGAGCCGATCGCGGTGCAATCGGCGTTCGTGCGCATTCTGGACGAGGCGGAAGTTCCCGCGCGAGACGCTGGTGTGCTGTCCGCTTTGGAGGTGCATGAAGGGGATGCTGTTAAATCAGGACAGGTCATCGGGCAACTCGACGATGAGGAGGCTCAGGTGACTGCCTCTCGCGCAGAACTAGAACTTGCGATCGCCGAGAAACAGGTGCAAAACACACTGCCGCTCAATACGGCTGAAGCACTGCTGAAAGAAGCTCAGCATGACCGCACACAAGTTGAGCTGACTCACCGGATCGCCAGTCGCAAGTCGGACAATGATGTTGCCGTTCGGCATGCGCATAAATCGCGCGACGCCGCGAAAGCCGAACTGGATCGAGCCGCGCAGGCGCGAAAGGACTTCGCGAAAAGCATTTCGCAGACCGAGATCGATCGCCTGCGACTGATTGTCGAGAAGAACGAACTGGAGATCGAGAAGGCAGAATTCGACAAAGAACTCGCCGACTTACAGAAACAGATCGAGGACTCGTCGCTGGCCGAGCAAGATCAAACCGTCGAGCGATTGCGGCTGACCGTCGAACAGGCACGCGTTCAGAAGGAAGTGGACGGGCTGACTCGCGACTTGAAGTCCCGAGCGGTGGATCAAGCGAAGCTGCACTGGCAGCGTCGCCGGCTACGATCGCCGTTGGACGGAGTCGTCGTCCAGGTCTTCCGGCATCGCGGCGAATGGCTGGAGCCGGGTCAGCGCGTGTTGCGCATCGTGCGTCTCGACCGCTTGCGAGTCGAAGGTTTTGTGGACAGCCGCCAAGTCCGCGGCAATTTGCGCGGTGCCGCGGTAGTTGTCCACGTGACGTTGGCGGAGGAGACGCGGGTCACGGTGAAAGGCAAGCTGGTGTTCGTCAGCCCCGAAGTCGATCCGGTCAACAACCAAGTGCGTGTCTGGGCGGAAATCGACAATCCCGATCTCACACTCCGACCTGGACTCCCCGCCGAAATGATGATCGAACCTGCCAGAGCGAAATGATCAGGTGCGGTGCCTGACCCCGGTCGAAGTCTCAACCGCCGCTCGCCGAAAGCGGCAACACATTCCCGCAATTCCAAAAGGCTCTTCCGGTGTTCCGGGGAGGCCAGTTTTCAAGCCACGGATGAAACACGGATTGAACACGGATCAGGACAGCGAACGAGGCCAATTAGAAT
>JAYVSP010000806.1:0-3243 GCA_043775215.1 Planctomyces sp.
CGGTGGGTCTCGATGACTCGACCCATCCTACGGCTACGGCGGCGGCCTTTTCTCGGCGTCGGTGAGTCGATTTAATCCGCCGCCTCCGAGGTTAGTTTCCAGAGATCGCTTGGCGAAGGAGTTTTGAGGATGACCGTCATCAGGTGTGCGTGTGCCGCTGTCTCGCTGTTGGGAATGTGCTCGGTCGGTCGTGGCGACGAGATTCCCGCTCCGAAGAACACGCAGGAGATCACAATCCCTTTCCTCTCGCCGCAAGAGGCTCTCAAGCGGATGAAGGTGCCGGAGGGATTTCGCGTCGAGCTGTTCGCTCACGAGCCGGACGTGCAGCAGCCGATCTCGATCACGACCGATGAACGCGGACGACTGTGGGTCGCCGAGTGCTACACCTACGCCGAGAGCAAGGTGAATTTCGACGCGACGCAAAAAGATCGAATCGTCGTGCTGGAAGATTCGGACGGCGACGGCAAGTCGGATAAACGAACGGTCTTCGCCAGCGGACTCGACCGGCTGACGAGCGTCGAAGTCGGGTTCGGCGGCGTGTGGGCGTTGTGTGCTCCGCAGATGTTGTTCTTCCCCGACAAGGACCGCGACGACAAACCGGATGGGCCGCCGGTTGTGGTGCTCGATGGTTGGGACGGGAACGCGGTGCGGCACAACATCGTCAACGGACTGAAGTGGGGGCCGGATGGTTGGCTGTATGGCCGTCATGGGATCTTGGCGACGTCATTGGTTGGAGCGCCGGGAGCCAGCGAATCGCAACGAACTAAGATCAACTGCGGTGTCTGGCGGTATCACCCGACTCGCAAAGTGTTCGAGGCTGTTGCTCACGGCACGACGAATCCATGGGGCTTTGACTTTGACGAGCACGGCGAAATGTTTCTGATCAATACGGTCATCGGTCATCTGTGGCATGTCGTTCCGAACGCTCATTGGCGGCGGATGTACGGCACGCACTTCAATCCGTATTTGTTCGGCGTCATGGAACAAACCGCCGATCACTTTCATTGGGACACGAAGGAAACTTGGAGCGACATCCGCAAGCTGGGCGTGACAGACACGACCTCGGCGGCTGGCGGCGGCCATGCGCACTCCGGGTTGATGATCTACCAAGGAGACAACTGGCCGAAGCAATATCGCGGCAAGGTCTTCACGGTGAACTTGCACGGCATGCGTTTGAACTGCGATCGACTGGAGCGTCATTTGGCGGGCTTCGTCGCGAAACACGAGCCGGATTTTCTGTTCGCCGGCGACCCGTGGTTCCGCGCCGTCGATCTGATCAGCGGCCCAGACGGCGGCGTCTATCTGGCCGATTGGTCGGACATCGGCGAGTGCCACGAAAACGACGGAGTGCATCGCTCGTCGGGGCGAATCTACAAAATTACGCATGGTACCCCGAAGCGCATCCCCCAATTTGATCTGGCAAAGCAGAAAGATGACGACCTTATTCGATTGCAATTTCACGCCGACGATTGGTGGGTTCGTCAATCACGGCGCATGCTCCAGGAGCGTGCGGCTGAGAAGCGGCTTTCCGAGAAGACTCTACTGACGCTGCACTCAATGGTCGCTGGTGAACCAGTTCTGCCGCGCAACTTGCGAGGCATGTGGGCGCTCAATGTGGTCGGTGCTGCAGACGAGTCTTGGCTCCAAAAGCAACTTCGCCACCAAAGTGATCGGATGCGAGCCTGGGCCGTACGATTGCTCTGCGACCGAGGCGATCTGACGGACTCAAGCATTTCAGAATTGGAGACATTAGCACGCAAGGAAACCTCAGGCCTCGTGCAGTTGTATCTGGCCTCCGCGCTGCCTCGGATTGCACCGGCTCGACGCTGGGCTTTGGCCGAATCTCTGTCGAGTCGTGAGGAGTTTGATCACGACAACATGCTGCCGCTCTTGATTTGGTACGGCATCGAGCCGGCTGTTGGCCGCGATTCCACGCGTGCGGTTCAGTTGATTGCAAACGCCAAGATGGATCGCGTTCGCCAATTCACCGCGCGACGGATCACTCTGGAGTTGGAACGTCAGCCGGAGGCAATTGAGTCGTTGCTGGTGCTTGCCAAATCGACAAACGACGAACAACTCCGCCTCGACATTCTGCGCGGCATGTCCGAGGCGATGAGCGGTTGGACGAAAGTCTCGCCGCCGAAAGGTTGGGCGGCCGTCGCGGAGTTGGCGTCGAACAGCGAATCGGTCGAGTTGAAAACGCTGACGCGCGAGTTGTCCGTCGTCTTCGGCGATGGCCGAGCAATGGATGAGCTCAAGGCATTGGTCGTGAACGGCGGAGCGGACGTTTCGGCTCGGCAGCAAGCGTTGCGGACGCTGGTGACGGCGAAGCCGGATGGTCTGGTGGGGCTGTTGCACAAGTTGCTTGATGATCGCGAGTTGATTGTCGAAGCGATTCGCGGGCTGGCGTCGTTCGATCACGCCGAGACTCCGAAGCGAGTGCTCGACCGCATCGCGCGGCTCACGCCGGAAGGGAAGTCGATCGCGATCAACACATTGGTCTCACGCCCCAGCTACGCAAAGGAACTCTTGAGTGCTGTCTCTGCCGATCAGATTTCGCGTCGGGAAATCTCCGCGTTTCATGCGCGGCAGATTCTGAGCTTCGGCGACGAAACGCTGACGAAACAACTGGCTCAAGTCTGGGGCGAAGTCCGTTCGAGCAGTGCCGAGAAACAGCAACTCGCCGCGAAATGGAAGGGCTCGCTCACGCCCGAACGCCTCTCGACGGCGAAGCTCAGCGAGGGCCGAGCGCTCTTCAACAAGAGCTGCGCGAACTGTCACGTCCTGTTCGGCAGCGGCAAATCCGCCGGTCCCGACCTGACCGGCGGCAACCGACGCAATCTCGATTACCTGCTGGAGAACATCCTCGATCCAAGCGCGACGGTCGCGGCCGACTTCCGCATGTCGGTCTTCGCACTGACCGCCGGCCGAGTCATCAACGGCGTCACCGTCGAACAGACTGAGAAGACGCTCACGGTCCAAACCCAAAACGACCGAGTCACGATCCAACGTGCGGACATTGAAGAGCAAAAAGTCTCGACACTATCGCTGATGCCCGACGGCCTCTTTCAAACCCTGAGCGACGATCAAGTTCGCGATCTGATCGGCTATCTGATGTCGCCGGATCAAGTCGCATTGCCAAATCCATAGCGCGGCGAAGCCGCAAATCCGAAAACCAAAGAACCAAATCCGAAAGAAACACAACGCCCGAAATCCGAACGGCTACTTGCCGCGACTGAGGAT
>JAYVSP010000807.1:0-3851 GCA_043775215.1 Planctomyces sp.
AGACAGAAGACCGGAGCACGGACTTAGAAACAGGAACGCTGATCTCCACTGATCTTCGCTCAAGAAGGCAGAACAACCAGAAGTCATGAGTGAAGATCAGCGAAGATGAGTGTTTCAAAAATTGTCTTCAGAAGTGGGGGATGTCCGGGGGCTGACGCCTTGCCTCCCACAACCCGCGATTTAAGTCTTGAAGACGCACTAGCTGCCATGCCAGGGAAATAAATCTCGTTCCCACGCTCTGCGTGGGAATGAGAGTTTTGACCCAATGTACATGTGCATCTTTCGAGTCGCGACCGTGAGGAAGTGGTTGACACATCCCGCTTCCTGACGGTCGCGACTCACTTCTCACCGCGCTCACCGATTCAAATGCTCCGGCACGCCGAGCAGTGCGGGATCGGAACTGTTCTCGCCAGTGATTTCTGGGATGGGATGGCAGTCGAGCCATTCGGGCAGCGTGATCTTTCGCGGATCGGGGTACTGAAAGTTTCCCGGCACTAGAATCGGACCGAGCCACAGTTCGGAGTTGTCCTGCAACGAGCGGTCTCGGATACGCAGTGCGTAGACGATGCCGTATTGCTGGCTGCCGCTGACTGCCTCGCCCGACCGATTGCCACTGCTATAGACATAGACGATTCCATTGAGCGCGGCATCCGGCTGGCCGTCATAATCGGCCAGGCGATATTTCGCGCCCCAGCGGTCTCCGGATTCGAGCGTTTCCAGCTTGGTGGGTTGATCGGCGGGGAACGGCAACTTTTGTTCGGGAGTCCGCCGCGAGAGGATCACTTGCGTCATCGCGGCATCGTTGAATAGCGCCGGAGTCGCGCCCAAAGCTCGTTCCACTTCCAGCCGGATAAAGAGCTGCGAACCCGGCAAGAGTTGGCCTAGTGGCACGGGGCGGTCTTGTTCGTCGAGCAGCGACAGCCGCATCGCGGCCGTTCGGTAGTAGCCGCCATTGAAGAGCTTTTCATTCCGTTCATCATTGCCGCGGTAGTACGTGCCTCCCAGTTGCGGAGCGTTTCGCACACGCAACGGCATCGGCGCGGTGCCCGTCATGGAATTCGGGCGCGTGTCTGGTGTGCCCGACGATGTGCGCAACTCCGCTTCTATGGTCGCCAATTGCGCCGACTGCCGCATGGCATATTCGACCAAGTCCCACAAAACGACCGAAAGTAACCCGACCAGAAACCACGTTGCCGACACGTACTGGCACAGTCGCCTGATGCGTTGTCTCAACCCGCAAGACCAGCGGACATTGTCGGCCGGCACGCGACGAATTCGGTCGGCGACTCCCATCGACACGGCGAAAAAGAGCAACAGATAAATTTTGATCTCACGGCCGACGACTGAGAGACGCCGCCATAGGTCGTCGCCGTATCGTGCCGCCAATTCTCGCGAGCCTGATGGTGGTTCCAGATTCGGCCAGGGAGCGCCCAACTCAATCCAACGGCGCAGAATTGCGACTTCGTGTCCCGAGAGACGGCCTCCCTCTTTGGGCATGGCAATGGCCGGATCTTCGCTCGTGATGCGTTTCAGCAATTCGCTCGTCGCAGCCGATTCGCCCATCAGCCGTTTTCCAGACAGGCCGCCTTGCAGAGCGAACGCCTTCTCATCCAGCCGCAAACCTCCCTGTTGCTGCGTTGCTCCGTGACAGTTCCAACACCGCGTCTTGAAAATCGGAATCACATCGCGGTGAAAGTTGAACTCCATCGCGGTCGGCTCCGCGCGCGTCGCACAACCGGAAAGGCAGACGAGCCACGCGACAGTAACCCGAAGCGTGAGCAAGGGCGACCACTTTGCCTGACTGCGAATGCGGAGTGTCTTAGAGCGTTCGCCCTCGCTCATGCTTCGGGTCAGTGTGCTTGGCGTTCCGCACGTCACCGCGATGTTCCTTGAAAATGCCTGTTTCATCGGGCTGGGAGAAGCGAGATGGTGAAACGAGTGCCTCTGCCGACTTCGCTTTCGCAAGTGATCGAACCGCGATGAGCATCGACGATTTTACGGACTGTTGGCAAACCGAGTCCGTTGCCGTTGGGCTTGGTTGAGAAGAATACCTCAAACAGCCGTGAGCGAGTTTTCTCATCCATGCCGGGGCCATTGTCGATCACTGCCAGATGAACGCGGCCGTCGCGTGCGAACGTCTGTAATTCCAGTAACCCGCCTGACTGCATCGCCTGAACCGCGTTCAAGGCAAGATTCAGCAGCACCTGCCTCATTAGTGCCGCGTCCAGTGCGACGAGGGACAGGTCGCCTGCCAAGTGCGGGCTGATTTCGATGTGGTGTTCGCGAGCTTCCGGCTGGAAGAACTCGATGAATTCCGTGACCACTTGATTCAAGTCCGTTGGTGACAGCGATAGTTCGCCGACGCGCGCGAACTTCAGGAACGCATTCAAAATGTCCTCCAAGTGCCGGCACTCTTTCTGAATGGTCTGCACTTTGGTGAGCATGCGGCGTTCGCGCTGCGACTCGGTGCCGGCGAAATCTTCGGCCAGCAATTCGAGCAACATGCTCATGGTCGACAGCGGATTCTTGATCTCGTGGGCCAATCCACCGGCAAGTGTCGCGATCTCCGCGTACTGCCGCTGCAGCCGCTGCCGCTCGCCGTCCTCGAATCGTTCGTTCGTCATCGCGTTTCATCTCCCGATTCTTCCACGAAGTCCGTCATGACATGGCGTGCAGCGACTTGTGCGAGTGCAGCAGTCATCACAGAATGCCCGCCCGGTTCGAGACCACCGTCCCCGTCAATCAGGAGCTTACCTCATGCGACTACTGTCTTCGATCACCATTCTTGTTGGACTTGGCGTGACTGCCGCATGTCTCACCGTCGGGCAGTCGACGAACGCCGCCGAAACAAAGCCCATCGTGGCCATCACCGTCGACGACGCCAAGAAGGATGCTGACTTTGCAATTCAAGGAGAGTATGCCGGAGAGATCAAGAACCAGGATGGCGCACACAAGCTCGGCGTACAGGTGATTGCTCTGGGCGACGGCAAGTTCCACGCAGTGGCCTATACCGGTGGACTTCCGGGAGAGGGTTGGGACAAGTCCGAAAAGGTCGAAACCGATGGCAGCTTGAAAGACGGCGTCGCGACATTCGTCAGCGAGAACGGTTCCGGGACCATCAAGGATGGCGTGCTTTCGATCAAATCCAAGAAAGACGAACAAATCGGCGAACTGAAGAAGATCGAACGCAAGAGCCCGACGCTTGGCAAACAGCCTCCGGCCGGCGCGATCGTGCTGTTCGACGGTAAATCGGGCGACGCTTTCACCGACCCCAAGAAGTTTGCCGACGGACTGATGTCGCAAGGAATCACCACAACTCAGAAGTTTGACGACTTCTCAATGCATCTGGAGTTTCTGGTGGCGTACATGCCGGCCGAGCGCGGTCAGCGGCGGGCCAACAGCGGTTGCTACATGCAAGGCCGTTATGAAGTGCAGATTCTCGACAGTTTCGGCCTATCCGGCGAGCACAATGAGTGTGGCGGCATCTACACCACGAAGAAGCCCGACACGAATATGTGCTTCCCGCCGCTGGTATGGCAAACTTACGACGTCGATTACACCGCGGCGAAGTTCGACACGGCCGGCAAGAAGACCGCGAACGCGAAACTGTCGGTGTTGCACAATGGAGTGCCGATTCACAAAGACGTCGAACTTCCCAAAGCCACAACCGCCGCCCCCGTCGCCGAAGGCCCTGAACCGGGACCGATCTACATCCAAGACCACGGCAACCCGATCTGCTTCCGCAACATTTGGTTGGTCGAGAAGAAGTAGCGCAGTGCAACTTGCCTTGCGATGAACCGAATCGGAAGACAACGATGCCTGCGGTTTTACGAGTCGGATGATTCCGGTTC
>JAYVSP010000808.1:0-4710 GCA_043775215.1 Planctomyces sp.
TTTAATAAAACAGGAGCCGTATACGGACCCGTACGTACGGTTCTGTGAGAGGGCTGAATCGGGAATAATTACCCCGATTCACCCTACTCGACATTGCGCTGGCGTTATTCTTTTGGAGGATTGATCGCCGCAATCGTGCGGCGCAGTTAAGATTGGCGGAACCTGAGCAACTCGTGTCGAATGCCGATTCCTCGTTTCTTCGTTTTGCCCGTCAAAGGGCCTCACCTGAAGACCGATTGTGGCTGACTCTCTGAACGATCAACGCTACGCATCCGCCGACAGAGTGCCACCTTTGCCGACCTCTCCCCTCGCGCCCACCATTGCGGCACAAAGGCCGCCGATCGCTTCAGAAACAGCCGCCGGGAAGGAACCACTGGTCTTTCGCGAACAGTCCGCCACAAGCGATGAGTCGGAAATGAGTCCGGTTGTCGCTGTACTGACCTCGGCAGCCACCATGAGTTTCTTCTCGTCAGCAACATTCCATCTGCTCACAATGGCTTCCATTGCAATCATTGCGCCCTATCTTGGACTCGACTGGCTGAAGCTGATTGACGAGCCGCAAAGGCCGATTGTGGCATCGCTTGGCGACGAAGACATTCAGGATGATCTGGCCGCTTTTGAGTTGGTTGGTGACCTCAGCAATCAGCTCGAAACTCCAGCGAGCAGTATCGAGCAGCTGGCAAAAGAGCTGCAGAGATCTGATTCCGCATCATTATTAGCAGCAACGGACGACGTTCTGAAGAACGTGATGGGAAGCGATGCAAAAGATCCGGACGCGGAAGGATCCGGCGTGCTGCTGAAGGTTCCGGAATCGGGTCTGGCGGTGACCAAAGGCAGCTTCACAGCGTTCACAATTCCTGCGAATCCCAAACCTCGCGAAGTTTATTCGATCGTCATTGAAATCCGGCTTCCGGATGATGTGAAAGAGTTTCGAGTCAGCGATCTTGTCGGAGAAGTCAAAGGTTCCGACCGATATACTCAAAAGTTGCCTTACGATTCCCGAACGCCCTATGCGTCTGGTTATCCGGCAGAGAACCAGAAGATCAGGATTCTGGACGGCAAAACGACTCTGAAAGTTGTGAACAATCGCGTCCAGATCATCGTCAAAGTTCCCGGCGCTGCGCAATTGGTGAAGGATGTGATCCGCATTCGCTCGCGAAAGCTCAAAGAAGAGCAGGAGCTCACTCTGGTGTTTGGGGTGCCCGCCGGTCAAGGTCACGAGGAACCCGCTGACCGCGACAAACCGGAAAAAAAGTCCGACTATGATTCCCTATAGGGGGGTGGTTGGTGGGTGGAAATTGATAATACCTGATGGGTTTGTGAAAACATATACTATATGGAAGCGATGATTTTAGCATCAGCAGGCACGGGTAGCTCGACCGAGTTGGCGGTTTAAAAAAACGTTCGAGGAAAAGAAGCAGTGAACGCAGCTGGCTCATCTCTGACGGATAGAGGAGTCGTTTTCGTCAATTGGGTTTACGTAGAGAGCGACCTCAGCGCACATTCGGCACGCGACATACGCGATGCGAAGAACACTCAATAGTGGAACAGTATTGGAGTCGAACACGCTTGGGACGCAGCTCATTTCCGAATCAATGAACATTGAGGACTACCATGAGAATAGACTCTTTGCTTCTGACCCTTCTCAGTGTCGTCACGGCGAATGTCTCCGCCCAGAAATTGACTGCACCGAAGATCGTACTAAAAATCGCCGACGATCCATGCCGCGCCGATGTGCTGTTCAATCCGGTGCATCAGAAGGAGATCTGCACGCCGCACCTGGATGCACCGGAAAAAAAGCCATTGAACCTGCTTGTCATCACTGCGGACGATATGAACGCGGACTCCGGCGGGTGGAACGGCAACACGCTCGGCGTGACGCCGAACCTCGATGCGTTCGCGAAGTCCGCGCATCGGTTCGTCAATAGTCACGTCACTGTTCCGATCTGCCAGCCGGGTCGGTCGGCGCTCATGACCGGCCGCGTCCCGCATCGCAATGGCGCACTGGGGTTCAACCCGATCCGGAGCGACGTGCCGACACTCGTCGAGCTGCTCCGTGACAAAGGCTACTACACGGCGGTCATCGCCAAAGCGGTCCGCATGGCACCCGCCGAGAAGTTTCCGTGGCACGCGATCGGCGAACAGACACTCGGCAAGCAACCGACGAAGTTCGCGGAGAAGTTCCGCGAGATGCTCGTCGCCGCCGCGAAACAGCAGAAGCCATTCTTCATCAACGCGAACATCTGCGACCCGCACCGGCCGTTTATCAGCGGCGTCGGCAAGAAGGCGAAGGCGAAGGCCGACGAACCACTCGACGGCGCGCGAGTGTTCAAGCCGGACGAGGTGACGGTCCCGGCGTTTCTCGAAGACATTTCGCAGGTGCGGGAGGAAGTCGCGCAGTACTACTCCAGCGTGAACCGGTTCGATGTCGCGTTCGGCCTCGTGATGAAGGAGCTAACGGCCGCAGGGCGCGACGCGGACACCGTCGTGGTCTTCATGTCAGATCACGGCATGTCGTTCCCGTTTTCCAAAGCGACCGTTTATCACAACGGCACCTGGTCGCCGGTACTGATCCGCATCCCCGGCCTGTCGGAAGCGCAAACGCGAACTGAGTTCGTCAGCAGCGTGGACGTGACCCGCAATTGCCAGCCTTCGAAGCGGCGCTGGAAAAACACCAACAGGAGGCGAGATGACATGACAAGGCATCGAAAGCAATCCAATGACAATCCCCATCAATAATACGGAGGCACCATGAATCGAAATCGCTGTTGTCGCTCGCGAGGGGCGGCACTTGCACCAATCGCATTGTCCTCATGGAACCTCATGCAGACATTGTTCGTGATGCTGTTCACGACGCTGTTTGCCCCGGGCGGAGTGATCAGTGCCGCCGCGGCCGAGAAACCGAATGTCGTCTACATCATGGCCGACGAGCTCGGCTACTACGAGCCTGGCTTCAATGGCGGGCAGAACATCCAGACGCCGAATCTCGACCGCATGGCTGCCGAGGGCATCCGTCTGAAGAACCTCTTTGCCGGCTCGTCCGTGTGTGCGCCCACGCGCTGCTGTTTGATGACGGGCAAGCACAGCGGACATACGTCGGTGCGCGCGAATGGCGGCGGGACACCGCTACGAGCCGAGGAAGAAACGATCGCCTCGGTGCTGAAGCAGGGAGGCTACGCGACCGGCGGATTCGGCAAGTGGGGTTGTGGCGGACGCGGCTCGACCGGCGTGCCGGAGAAGCATGGCTTCGATGTATTCCTTGGGTACTACGATCAGGTTCACGCACACACGTACTTCCCGCCTTATCTCATCCGCAACAGCGAAGAAGTTCCGCTCGCGGGCAACACCGGTGGCAGCAACGGCAAGACGTACTCGCACTATGTCATTCATGACGCGGCCATGAAGTTCATCCGCGAGAATGGCGGCAACAAAAAGCCGTTCTTCGCGTATCTGCCGTACACGCCACCGCA
This sequence comes from Planctomyces sp., assembly GCA_043775215.1. Lineage (GTDB taxonomy): Bacteria > Planctomycetota > Planctomycetia > Planctomycetales > Planctomycetaceae > SXKJ01. The sequence goes on from JAYVSP010000808.1 coordinate 3,471, forward strand.
CGGCAACTTCGACATTCCCGACAACGATCCCGCATGGGCGATCTACAAAGACAAGCCGTGGTCCGAACAGGCTCGCCGCTACGCCGCGATGGTCACGATGGTGGATCGGCAAGTGGGAGAGGTACTGTCGCTGCTGAAGGAACTCGGCATCGATCAGGACACGCTGGTCATGTTCAGCGGCGACAACGGCGGCAACGACTACTTCAAATCCGCCGAGCATCCGCGCGGCATTCACCTTGCAAACAAGCATCCGCAGACCGGTGTCGAATATCGCGGCACGAAGGGAACGCTGTACGAAGGGGGAATTCGCGTCCCGTTTATCGCCCGTTGGCCCGGCCAGATCGCACCGGGTCGAGTCAGCGAGCATCTCGGATATTTTCCGGACGTGCTGCCGACGATCGCGGAAGTCACCGGTGCAAAGGCCCCAGCTGATGTCGATGGCCTTTCGATTCTGCCCGAGTTGATCGGTGATTCGGCGGCCGGACGGAAGCAACCGCAGCACGAGTTTCTCTATTGGGAAATCAGCGGCTGGACAGCGATCCGACAAGGCCCATGGCGAGCCGTCCGACCCAAACCGGCTCAAGCCTGGGAACTGTACGATCTCGCCGCCGACCCCAGCGAATCCAAAGACGTCGCTGCCGCGCATTCCGCGATCCTCGGCAAGCTGACCGACCTGGCTGTGAAAGCTCATGAGCCAGTGCGTGAAGGAGCTTTCGCCTCCACAGACCTTCACGAACGCGATCGTCGCGCCAAGTTCGGCAAACAAGACGAACCGCAAGCTCCCCAGGCCACGGCGACTCCCAAAGGTAAGAAGGCCGCGAAAAAGAAGTCGCCATAGAATCACTGAACAGAAACTAATATGCAACAAACGTCGATCTGCACTCACAACCTCTGCACCATTTCAGCCGTCCTCGCTTTGGCTTTTGTCTCTGACGGCCACCCACTGGCTGCTGATGTATCACGACCCAACATTGTCTTCCTTCTGGCGGATGATCTCGGCGGTGGCGACCTGCATTGCTATGGGCATCAGTATTCGCGCACGCCGAATACTGATTCACTGGCGAAAGACGGCACGCGATTCATGCAGTTTTATGCGACCGGATCGACCTGCTGTCCGACGCGCACGGGGCTGATGACGTCAAGATTCCCGGCGACCTATGCGACCTATCCGGCGAACAGCGGCTTCGCGGACCGAGTTACCATCACCGAACTGCTGAAGAAGCAGGGTTACGCCACCGGG
>JAYVSP010000809.1:0-5242 GCA_043775215.1 Planctomyces sp.
TCGGTCAGGTAACAGCGTTTCCAGCCGAAGTCTCACGACTTCAGCAACGCGTCTTCTGGATTGAGAGGTCACTTTTTCTTTGCTGCCTTTTTGACAGACTTTTTTGCGGCTGTCTTCGGCACGGCGGTTTTCGTGGCGACCGGCGTTGTCGGCGTTGCGGTCGTCCCTTTCTTCGGTTTGCCACCGAAGACACGATCCCAGTTCTTCCAGAATTCCGGAGTGGTTCCAGTCCGCACGATCGGTCCGCTCATACTGTGTGTCCTCTTCTACTTGTATTTGAGAAACTAAAATCTTGCGCGACGGCCAACGCACATCGCAGCGCGAGTCTTTTCACAATGAAGCGCCGCTTTGTCAAGCAGTTGCCTGTGCCGCCTGGACTGGGCACGGCCTTTGCGGAGTTGTACTCTCACTGCCATCGCGGGCTATTCAGGCAAGGGCAGTTTCGACCGGAGGCTTGTCTTATCATGTCCGTCCAACTCAACTATCGCGTGTTGCTTTCGGCTCCCGGCGCCCGATTATTGCCGCCGGAATTGGTTTCTCCGCGCCGGAGTCAGACGATGCTCTTCTCGCCGTTCGATGACGAAATGAAATTCATGCGTGCCTGGAACGCGGTCGAGATCGCTCGACCGGTCAGTTATGGCCTCTTTACGTTCGGCGATTCCGAGTTGCCGTACTACTTAGTCTGCGGGGGCAGGAAGCCCGGAGCGACGGTGTCGATCCGCAAAGGCGAGGTGCGCATCAGCCGTCCGTTGATCCTCACGCCGGACAACGTTCACCCGGAATTCGGCAACTTCTTCGATGAGCAAGAACAGTCCCAAGACGACTCCGAGTTCGTCCATTTCTTGCTGGCTCGGACAGCCGCGTTTCGAAACCTGAAGATCGAGAATACCGCCGGTCCGAAAAGAATCGTCAGCGATAGCATTGAAGAAGTCGTCGAGAAGTTGAACAAACAGCTCGATACCGAAGACGAAGATCGAGTGGCGATCCTGACCGCCCCCCCGAAGCTCGGCGGAGTCGCCTTGCTGAAGTACACCACCGAGCGAGTCATCGCCAGCGCGCCCGAGAACGTCCAAGAGCTGCGCGAAAAGGGATTTCTGCCGCCGTCGTAACGCTTCAATTTAGGTGCGATCCGCTTGATGCGCAAATTCTCCGCGCCTTCCGCGTGCGGCGGTGGTTCTCAGAAATACATGGGGCTGGACGGGCAAGTTGGCGTGAGATGTTCGCGCGCCGTCCGATACTGACGACTTTTTGATGCGAGGCCAAAATGACTCAGATGATTCTCGAACCAAACTTGCGCTCACGCTTCGGACAGACAGATTCCGAAGTCGAATTGCGCGATGAACAAGGACAGTTGGTGGGGTATTTTGTGCCGCCCACGCTGCACCGCGAATTGATTCTGGCTTGGTCGCGTATCCACGTTTCGGACGACGACCTCGAACGTGCTCGGCGCGAGCCGGCTGGACGTCCCCTTGTGGATATCCTCAAGGACTTGGAGCAGCAATGAAGTTCACCGTTGTCTGGAAGGCCACGGCCGAAGCGCAGCTCGCCGAACTTTGAATGACAGCCGCTGACCGCAGTGCGATCCGCGATGCCGCAGACAGAATTGAAATCGCTCTCCGAGCCGACCCCGTTTCGTTCGGCGAATCTCGTGACGCCCAAACGCGAGTCGCTGTTGTCACGCCGCTGGTCGTTCACTTTGAAGTCCACGAAGATGACCGCCAAGTCATCGTCCTCACGTTGCACGCCATCCCGCCGTCCTGGCACGATCGCTCAATGAATTGAGCCGGGCGGAGTCCGGTCGAGACGGAAATGGTTTATCGGCAATCTGAGCGCCGGGGGTAGCTCAAGTCTTTGATATTGCCTCATCCAAGTTGAGCAACATGCTCGCGATCGCCGTCCAGGCCGCGAGCTCCTCAACTGGTTGAGTTGCTGTGATCGGCGATCTTCCGACCGCGAGCAATTTCTCCGCGGCGGATCGATCGCGGACAAATCGGTCTCGCGCGTCGTGCAGAACTGTCGCCAGAATGCGGCGCTCGTCGTCGGTCGGCTGACGGCTGAAAGCCAATTGGCAGGCAAGCGATAATCGTTCGTCTTCGGATGTCGTTTCCGAAAGCACACGCTCCGCGAGTTTCCTCGCGGCTTCGACGAACGTCGGATCGTTGAGCAGCACGAGTGCTTGCAGTGGCGTGTTCGTGCGCGATCGGCGGATCAGACAGAACTCGCGATCCGGAGCATCGAACGTCGTCATCCCTGGCGGCGGACAGGTTCGTTTCCAGAATGTGTACATACTCCGGCGATACAATCCGTCGCCGCTGTCGATGACGTATTTCTCGCGACGCTCGACCGAAACGTCCTCCCACAAGCCGTCCGGTTGATACGGTTTCACGCTCGGACCGCCGAGTCGCTCGCGCAGCAAGCCGCTGACGGCGAGTGCGTTGTCCCGCACGGTTTCCGCAGGCAGCCGATACCGCGGCCCACGCGACAGCAATCGGTTCTTCGGATCTCGCTCAAGCAGTTCGGGCGTCACTCGCGAGGACTGTCGATACGTTGCCGAGGTGACGATGAGCTTCAATACGGCTCGCTGATCCCAGCCGGTGCGGACCAATTCGAGGGCGAGCCAATCGAGCAATTCTGGATGACTCGGCAAGGCCCCTTGCACTCCAAAGTCCTCGGCGGTTTCCACCAGTCCCGTGCCAAAGAGCATTTCCCACCAGCGATTCACCGCCACCCGCGCCGTCAGCGGATGCGACGGACTGGTCAGCCATTCGGCCAAATCCAACCGTGTGAGCAGTACGGCGCTAGCCGCCGGTGGACTTCGGCCTCTTTCTCCGTCACCACCGGCGGCTAGCGCCGTTCCGCTGACTGGCAACAGCACACTCGGCACTCCGGCCGTGACTTCGTCGCCGCGTTGATCGTACTGGCCGCGACGCAGCAAATACGTCGGCCGGCGCGGAGTCATCTCTTGCATGACCATCGTCACGGGGATCGCCTTGTCGAGGTCCGCTTGTTGCCGGGGCACGTCGGCCAGTTCGGCTTTCAACTTCCGGGATTCGACATCCACGCGATCCAAAAAGAATTGTCGCAAGACGGTTCGTTGCGATTCCGATCGCTCGGCCGAAGCAATTGCCAAAATGTCTTTCAACAGGCCCAACATTTTTCCCGACGCCAGCGCGGCCGCTTCCTCGGCCGTCAGTTCAACCGCATAAACCTGTACGTCGTCGATTCGGCCTTTGAACGGCACCGAGGCGTGACGTTGGCCAATGTGAAACGGCTTGTCGGTCTTCAGCGTGCCGCCGAGCGTGCCGTTGTTTGTTACGTCGAGAGTTTGCGATTTTCCATCGACGTAAATCTTCAGTCCCGCCGCGCGGCGTGAGCCGTCGTAAGTCACGGCCACATGATGCCACTCGTTCAGAGAGACTGCTTCCTTCGTAATGACCTTGAAGCCGTTGTCCGGCCAATGATGGACGACATGACTGGCGACTTTGCCTCCCTCCATGATCACGTCATAGCCGCGATGCGCGTTCGCCTCGTCCATCTTGGAGAGCACGGTTGTCGGCTCGGCCGAGGTCGGCTGAATCCACACGGCGAATGAAAACTTCTGCTCACTGTCGAACGCGCCGACCTCGCCCGCTTCGACGAACGTGTTCCCGTCGAATTCGAGTGCGCCGCCAATCTTGCCCGGCGAGCGCGTCACTTTGCCACGGATCGTCCCGCGCCGAGTTGAGTCCACTGCATCAAAGACCTGATCGCCCTCCGGCTCATCGAAAGAAAAGTGAGCAACCAATCCTGCTGGACCGGCCTTCACGATCTCTTCTGGCGTGAGGCTCTTCTCCCAGCGAGCCACTTCCGGGTCGATGTTCGCTTCGCGTCGTTTGAGCAAATCTTCCAATTCGTTCTTCCGCCGCGCGAGCCGATCCAACTCGGCCTGCTGTTCGCGCGACGGGACTTTTAACAGCGGCGAAGCCATGCGGCCTTGACTGTATCCAACCACCTTGTCCGGGATGTTGTTGAAGAACGCCGCGAACTGATAGTACTCGCGTTGCGTCAGCGGGTCGTACTTGTGATCGTGGCAGCGAGCACATTGCAGCGTCAGTCCCATGAAGACCGTCGCCGTCGTGTGGACGCGGTCGGCGACGTACTCGACGTGATACTCCTCTTCGATGATGCCGCCTTCGGTTGTCAGCACATGATTGCGATTGAACCCCGTCGCCACTTGCTGCGCAAGCGTCGGGTTCGGCAAGAGGTCGCCTGCCAATTGCTCGGTCAAGAACTGGTCGTAAGGCAAGTTGCGTGCAAAGGCATCAATGACCCAATCGCGCCACGGCCACATCGTGCGCATTTCATCGTTGTTGTAGCCGTTCGTGTCGGCATATCGAGCGGCATCGAGCCAATGCATCGCCATTCGCTCGGCATATCGCGGCGAGGCGAGTAACCGATCCACGACCTTCTCAATCGCCGCGGATGACTCATCGGCGAGAAACGAATCCAACTCGCTCGGCGATGGAGGCAAGCCCGTCAGATCCAGCGAGACACGCCGCAACCATGTCGCGCGATCCGCTTCCGGAGACGACGAAAGCCCAGCGTCCTCGAGCCTTTTTAGCACGAACACGTCGATGGCATTGCGTGGCCAATCTTTCTGTTTGATCTGCGGCCGTTTCGGCAGTCGCGGCGGATCGAACGCCCAGTGCTGAGTGAAGTCCGCTCCTTGAACAATCCAGCGCTTGAGCAACTCCTTCTGTGCGGCGGTCAATGGTTTCTTGGCACTATGGGGCGGCATGAGTTTGTCGTCGTCGGTCGTGTCAATCCGCGTGATGAGTTCACCCAACTCCAGCTTGCCCGGCACGATCGCAATCCGGCCGCTTTCGAGTTTCACCGTGGCCGATTCGCGTCGATCAAGCCGCAATCCCGCTTCGCGAGTTGCATCGTCCGGTCCATGACAGCTCCCGCAGTGATTCAACAAGATCGGCCGCACGTCGCGAGCAAAGTCCACCCGATCCACGGTGTCCGGCTTGTGACCGTCCGCCGCAACATCGAAGGACAACACAGTCAACATCAGGCAGACTGCTAGAGCAATCCACCTACTGAGCCGTAAGTCTTGCATTCGGTAACGCGTCACTTCCATCGCACATTCCCAAGGCGAATACGATAGCGCGGCGAAGCCGCAAATCCGAAAACCAAAGAACCAAATCCGAAAGAAACACAACGCCCGAAATCCGAACGGCTACTTGCCGCGACTGAGGAT
>JAYVSP010000810.1:0-13863 GCA_043775215.1 Planctomyces sp.
GCCTGTGAATCTTTCGAGCCGCGACCGTCAGGGAGTGTGACGGACAAGGACTTATGACCGCTCCCTGACGGTCGCGGCTCAATTCCTTCACAGGCTCTCTGAGTCGCACTTCACGACGCGGAGCGTTGTGCCACAATTGTTGCGGCTTCGCCGCACTACAGCGTGCGTCCTTCCGACGCACTGTCCGCTTTGTCGGGGTCAATCGTGGGAGCCTTCCGCGGACGAGCACGCCGTCCCGTTCGCAGTGATCCTTCTTCGTCGCGCGGAACTAACTCTCTCACCTCCGGTTCGCCCAGAGGCAGATCGCTCGTCGGCGAAGTCGACTCGATGTGCTCCAGCGGCGCGGCGGAAACATGCAATCGTTCTTCCCACGTGCCTGTTTCGTCGGCGAATTGGTCTTTCAGCCACTTCCGCGCTTCTTCTCGGTGCTGAGCTGGCAGCCAGCGCCAGAGGTTTCTTCCGAATTCCAGCAATTTTTCGCTCGAGCGATTGTGCTGCAATCCCTCGACCGACAGGCGCCAGGCGGCAAGCCACTCGCCGTGGCTCTGCTGCTCGGCCGCCAAACTCAACCACACACGCGGCAAACCGGGATCGCGGCGCACGGCGTCACGAAAATGAGCAACACCCGCCGTCAGATTCCCGCTGCGTTGAGCGGCCTGTCGTCCCAAGAACGCATGATATCGGCCATTCCACACCGGATGCAGGACACCGTAAATCGCCAACGGAACGACGAGATGTCCCGCCAACCACAGCCACCAGCCGAGACGAGCTCGCGCTGCACGGGCCATCAGCCAGCCATACGCCACTCCCACGAAGTGCGCAACATTCGCAATGTTGATCAGTCCCAGCACTGTGGCGACCACGCAAACGATCAAGCACGTCCAAAATCCGCGGACGGCTCCCTCATGCATGCGGCTGGCCACTGCCGAATCAAAGTGCCGTTCGATCAGGCACCAGCCGAACATTGCACACGCCACGCCCGACAAGCCGATCGGGTAGTGTTCCAAGAAATACTCCGGTACGAACGGCACAAGGGCGGCGAAAAACCAGAAGCTGAGATAGGTCACTCGCCGCAGACGACGCTCCATGAGTGGACCAAGAAACCACAACGTGCTGACGTTGAAGAACAAATGCAACAGACCCCCGTGATGAAACGCACTGGCCGGAATTCGCACCCACCGCCACCACGGCCCGTCCCACAAGTCAAACGGTCCATGCACCTCATCTTCGCCGTCAAATCCCAAGCCGTCGACGGCCCCAAATGTTCGACGTCCCGCGAGCGGATCGTCATTTTGCAGGCGATACAGTTCGACGGCGAAGAACAGAACCACCGACGCCGCCAGCATCAAGAACGTGACCGGAGCCAATCGAAAATCGCGAGCCAACGCAGCAAACATGTATCCCAGCCTTGGTTGAAGAGTGTGCCGCGAAAGTCACGCGAGGAGCTCGGACGGATCCAGTGTCATGACGACGATGATTCCCCACAATCTAACCGGGATCGGCGCCGCCGTCATCAGCCTCAAATAATGAGATCCAACTGGCTATTCTTGTCTTACAGAAATTCGGCGCGGAATTGGCACGCCGACTTAGGTTCGTTTCTGAGCTTCCGTACTCACACTTGGAATTCGTGAGTGTCAGGAATCTTGAACCATCTGACCCTCGATCGTTCCTTATTAGTCGCCTGTTGTTTGGAGATGCTCATGTTCCCGCGTTTGAATGTTTTCACAGTGGCACTTGTGGTTCTCGCGGTCGTTGCTTGCAGTCCGTTCGCAGTATCGCGGGCGGACGATAAGAAAACCGAAGCGAAGAAGCCCGACGCGAAACCCAAGCTCCGTGAATTGAAACTGTTCAATGGGAAAAATCTGGATGGCTGGAAATCGTCCGAATTCGGCGGGGACGGCGAGATCACCGTCGAGGAGGGCAAACTCATTCTCGACTTCGGCAACGAACTCACCGGCGTCACGTGGAAAGACGCGAAGGTGCTGCCCAAGGTCAACTATGAGATCACGCTGGAGGCGCAGCGCGTCGAAGGGAGCGACTTCTTTTGCGGGCTGACATTTCCCATCAAAGAGGAACCGTGCAGCCTGATCCTCGGCGGCTGGGGCGGGACTGTCTGCGGTCTGTCGAGTTTGGATTTCCGCGATGCCTCAGAAAATGAATCGACCAGCTTTCGCGAGTTCAAAAACGGTCAGTGGTATAAAGTCCGGCTGCGCGTGCTGGAGAAACAGGTCACCGCTTGGATCGACGACAAGCAGATTCTTGAGGTCGATCTGTCGGGCAAGAAGATTGGCATCAGAAGCGAAGTCGAGCTAAGCAAGCCGCTCGGCGTTTGCTCATGGCGCACCAAAGCCGCGTTGCGAAATATCGTGATTAAAGAGCTCGAGCCGCCGAAGGAATAGGGCGACGAAGCTGCAACCAAATCAGAGATCGGGTGATTCAATCGCTACCTGTAACACGCAACGGACAAGGATCTTCATGGCTCGTGCATTTTTCGCGGTGATCGTCCTGTCAGCCTTAATGAGTTCCGCGGCTGCTGACGACAGGCCACTGGTCGTTGTGACGGACGCGGCTCGAAAGATCCATGCGGCCGGGTTCGTTTTTGACGGCCACAACGACTTGCCGTGGGAAGTACGCGAATCGGCGGGCGGATCGTTCGACAAGGCAGACATCGCGACCGGCGTGCCGACTTTTCACACCGACATTCCTCGACTGCGAGCCGGAAACGTCGGAGCTCAGTTTTGGGCTGCTTATGTGCCGGCGGAAACCGCGCGGGAGCAGCGTTCCTTCGCGATGACGCTCGAACAAATCGCGCTGATTCGGGAAATGGTGCGGCGGTACTCGAATGTCTTCGAACTGGCGACGACAGCGGATGACGTGGTCCGCATTCAAAAGGCGGGCAAGATTGCGTCATTGATCGGAGTGGAAGGCGGACACTCGATCGAAGATTCGCTGGACAAGTTGCGGCGGCTGCGCGAACTCGGCGTCGGCTACATGACGCTGACGCATTCGGACACGCTCGCCTGGGCCGACTCGGCGACGGACGACGTGAAACATGGCGGACTGACTCCGTTCGGTGAAGAGGTCGTACTGGAAATGAATCGGCTGGGCATGTTGGTCGATCTGTCACACGTGTCGCCGGACACGATGCGTGATGCGTTGCGTGTCACGAAGGCCCCGATTCTCTTCTCGCACTCATCGGCTCGCGCGGTTGCCGATCACCCGCGCAATGTGCCCGACGACGTTTTGCGGCTGACCCAACAAAACGGCGGCGTGGTCATGGTCAATTTCTTCTCTGGCTTCGTGCATCCGGAATCGGCCAAGCGGCGAGCCAACATGTTTCAGGTCATCCGCGAACTGCGAGCCAAATTTCCCGTTGAGGCCGACTACTTAAAGGCTCGCAAACGCTGGGAGACTGACAACCCGATCGAATCGGGAACCGTGCAAGACGTTGTCGATCACATCGACCACATCGTGAAAGTGGCCGGGATCGAGCATGTCGGCCTCGGCTCCGATTTCGACGGCATCACAAAAACGCCGAGGCAGTTGGATGACGTGTCGACGTACCCGGTGATCACGCAGGAATTGCTCAACCGAGGATATGAGGCTCGCCAGATTCACCAATTGATGAGCGGCAATATCCTACGAGTCATGCGTCGCGCGGAAGAGGCTGCTCGCGACTTGGCCAAGCACTGATCTACGAATTAGTCGACAACACGGCGATGACAGAAACTCAATACTCACCAACGACCTGACCATCGCGAATTGACCGCAGATTGTCATAAACGGTGGTGCTAATGGTTTGATTCAGAAATCGCACCGCGCCATCTGTCATCAACCCATGAGCTCCGCCCGTATGCTCGCTGCGCGAGATGAATTGGGAATTGTTTCCCGTAGTACAAGGCATTCTGATCGCGGCACCGGTCTGACAGTATTGAAACACATCCTTTCCGATATTGATGACCCCGCCAGCGGCACTGGAGCTGCCACCCCAGACCGTCGCGCCCGGCGGGTAAGCCCAAAAGCCGCGTGCATCTCCGTTGGTGCTGCCTGGGTTGGGCGCCGATCGAATTTCCAAGCAGGCCAAAGAACTGGAGGTTCCATCTTTGGCATCGCTCATGCGCGCAGCCCCGCCCATGCCCATCAATCCCCGTTGAGTGGATGAAAGAGCCGTCCAGCGGGTCGTCCAGATATTGGAAGTGATCGCCGAATTACCACCGCTGGCTCCATAACAACCTGGCGCCCATCCCGGTGTACCGCCCGAGTTGGCATTCCGCTGAGTGAATCGATTGCTGGAAGTCGCACTGGAGTCTGAGGGGCACACATAGCCCGGCAAATACGTTCCCCAAACCGCATTGTTATTCGTCATCTTCTGGGCATTAGGATTGATCTGCTTATAGAGAGGCGACTGGTCCACATAGGGAAGAATAAATGCAAAGCAACTAATGTAGGCACCGTAGCCGCCAACAATGGCGCCATCCGTGTCCTCATCCAGTAACGCATCCGAGGCAACGCCCAGGCTGGCTGCAGCTCCAATTCCAGCGGGTGGGAACATTTGGAAGTTGTCGTGATAGTTCTGCAGCGCAAGCCCTATCTGCTTGAGGTTATTCCGGCATTGTGACCGGCGAGCCGCCTCGCGAGCTGATTGAACGGCTGGCAGGAGCAAAGCAATCAAGATGGCAATGATGGCAATCACGACCAAAAGTTCGATCAACGTGAATCCTTGTTTGGCTCGCATTCGTCGCATAACACACTCTCCGCAGATGAAAAAGAACATGCATGGCAAATAGACGTGACAAAATCACATCTCGACTGCAGACAGAGTATCATGCGCTTGTCATTTTTGCATGCGACATGGGGCCTTCCGTACTTGCTGAAGCAGTCTACGGTTGTCGTAGCTGATGCGATCGGTCGATGGTGACGTCGGTCAACGCTTGCGTCGAACCATCAGGCCAGCGGATCACAACTTTGTCGATGTGGTCCGCTTGGCCGAGGCCGAAGGTCACCGGCAACTCGACCTGGGAGAGATAGCTTTTCGTAGGCATGACTTGTCGGCGATGAATCGATTTGCCGCTGTGGACTTCGACCACGCTGCCAATGGCATCCCGATTAGACTTGTCACCGCCGATCAATTGGAAGCGGACCCAATGATTGCCGGCGGCATGGTCGTTGCGGAGCAGTCGCGGGGCATGGCCACTCGTCGCGATCAACAGATCGAGGTCGCCGTCGTTGTCGATGTCGGCGTAGCTCGCGCCGCGGCCGACGCAGGGTTTCAGGAAATCGGGACCGCACTTGTCGGCGGGGACGAGTTCAAACTCGGTCGGCTGTTCGGGACCGCAGTTCCAGAACAGGTGCGGCGGCTGGGCGTAGTGCTGACTCTGCTGGACTTTGTTGATCTCGTTTTCGAGGTGCCCGTTGGCGCCGAAATAATCAAGCCGACCATCGAGATCGAAGTCGGCGAAGAGAACTCCAAATGTCAGTTCAAGCCGCGTTTTGGGGCCGAGTCCGTTCGCGACCGCTTCGTCGCGGAACTGCAAATCGTTGGACTTGGACACATACAGCGCGGTCATCTCGTTGGCGAAGTTGCCGATCGCAATGCCCAGCGCCGGACTGTTGCGAAACCAGGCGGTGTCGATCCCCATCGCCCCGCGCGCGTTGCCATCGAGATCAAACGCCACGCCGCTGATCGCGCCGATCTCTTCAAACTTGCCGTTGCCGAGATTGTGTAACATCAAGTTCTGCACGGTGTCGTTCGCCATGACGACGTCGAGCCAGCCGTCGGCATCGAAGTCGGCGAACGTGATTCCCAGCGACTTGGCCACCGGAACTTTTGAGGCTTCGTTCAGAATGTTTAGTCCCGCCTCTTGGCTAACATCAGTGAACTTGCCGCCGCCGTCGTTGCGATACAAATACGGAAACGTCCCATTGAACGTCTGAGGCCGGCCGTAACCGCGTCCGCCGCCGATCAGCGTGAATTTCTGAGCGAGGTCTCCCGCCTTCGACCATTCGACGTAGTTCGCGACGAACAGATCGAGATCGCCGTCGTTGTCGAAATCAAACCAACCTGCGCTGGTGCTCCACTGCGACTCCACGCCGCCGACGCCCGCTTCGTCCGTGACTTCGACGAACTTCTGGTCATCATTGCGAAATAAAAAGTTCTTGCCGACTGCGGTGAAGAACAAATCGACGTCGCCGTCGTTGTCGTAGTCGCCGCACGCAACTCCCTGCCCATAAAACGTCACGTCACCGAAGCCGAGTTCGTTAGTGACCTCAACGAATTTGCCATCGCCGTCATTGCGATACACGACCGGCGTCGGAGCTTGATCCTTGCCTTTGACGTCTTCGCGCGGATCCCACGGCCAGCGGCACGAATTCACGAACAGAATGTCCTGATCGCCGTCGTTGTCGTAATCGAAGAAGGCACACCCGCCGCCCATCGTCTCCGGCAACAGCTTGTCGCCATAGGCTCCGTTTTCGTGAACGAACTTGATTCCCGCCGCGGCGGTGATGTCCGTGAACTTCATTTCCGGCAATTCGAGCGACGCCGGTTCGCGATTCTTCGGAACTTGCGGAGCAACGATCACCGTCCGCGCGGCGGGAGCCGGTCGCAACCACCAAACGGCCCCAACACTGCCAAGAACCGCGACCAACGCGATCACGGCCAGCGATCGCTTCAGCGCGGTGGCAATCACCGCGTCGTCGCGTTCGAGTGTCTGAGGATCGATATTGTCGTCTTGAGAGATTTTCACTTCGTCAGCCATGCGTCAACCTGCGATTACGTCGAAACGTTGTGGAGCGTTATGGCAGTAACTGCTCAATTTCTTCCAACGAGTGGCCCAGGATCAGGCCGTTTAGAATCTGTTCCAATAGATGCGGATCCGTCAGTTCACGGACGCGGTCCCGCAACGATTGCCCTCCTGGACCTCGAACCGATAAAGCCAGTTCAATGGTCTTGCGAAGCGTTGTCACGACTCCTTCTTCCTTCGCGATGCGTTCAATACTGGTGACATACGGCATGTTATTCTCCTGGAAATCAAACTGATCAAACTCTTCACGGAATTGATACGCCAGCGGTGCGGGCAGGTCCATCATCCAGTCTATCACTCGGAACAACTGAAAGATCTGGTCCTTGTTCCAACCTCGGCGATAGAGGTTCTTGATGATGTGCAGTTTCCAAAACTTGCGGCCCTCTGGGTCGTGTGCCGTTTCTTTGGTTTTCACATGAGCCATGACCACTGCGGCGAAAGGATTTGGGCTCGCCTCCAGGGCGGCCCAGTCACCAGCGTAGTCGAGCAACTTGACGGTGGGAAACCGAAAACGCACCTCGCAACCCCACAACTCTGAGCGATATTCGCTGGGTCGCCATTCCGCGCGGTTGTCGCACAGCACGGCGAGTGTCGCGACCTGACGGCCAAAGCGGTCGAACACGCGGAAATTGTAGACGTACATTCGCTGCTCGAAGTTTTGCTCCGGCTGCCCCTGCACCTCGACATGAGCCAGCACCCAATCCTCGTCGCCTGAAAGGCGAAACACGCGAGCCAACTTGTCGACGATTCGTAAACCATGCTCGGATTCCGGCACGAGTTGTTGCAGCTCTTTGTCCAGAAACTCCACTCCCCGCGCCCAATCAATGTCCGCGTGGACTTGTGGAAAGAAGAACTCGATAAAGTCCTCAAAGAAGAATTCCAGTGCTTCTTTCCAGGGGCTGTCAAAATCGGACATTACTATTCGCCTCCTCCGCCAGATTGAGATGTCGTGGCTTCGACCTTGGCTGCGGTCAGACCGGGCGCGCCCTCGCGTTGCAGCGGGTAGATCACCAGCGCTTCGGCGGCGAAGTTGGCGGCGGGATATTTGGCGCGTGCGAGTCCGACGGCTCGGCCTTGTGCGTTGTCGTCAGGTTTCACTTTCAGGTGCTCGGCGTTGTGGTGCTCGGCTTTCGTCTTGTCGCCCAGGTCATCGTAGATCAAGTGCAGGTTGTGGTGAGCGGTGACGTTCTCGCTGTCGATGTTCAGCGTTTTTTCAAAAGTCTGGCGGGCTTCGTTGAGGAGCCGCGTCCGCTCGGGATCACCTTCGACGCGAACAGCTTTCGCTTGTTCAAACAGCGTCAGGCCGAGCAGGTTGATGACTTCGTAGTCGCCGCTGAAGTCGAAGTTACGTTCCGGGACGCGGTCGTCCAGCACGGCTCGGAGGTTGGATTCGGCTTCCTTCAGTCGGCCCTGCTCGCGGTTGACCGTGCCGGTGAGCCAGTTGAGCGTCCAGCGCGGCGCGGGCGGGTCGTCTTTCGAGGTGCCGTGCTTCGCCGCTCGATTGAGTGCCTCGACCGCTTCGTCGAGCCGGCCTTCGCGATGCAGCACGCGGGCGAGATTCAGCGGGCCGTCGTAGCGACCGAGCTTCTCAACTTGCTCGAACGCTTCGATCGACTGGCGGAGCTCAGCTTTCCCTTCGAGAAACAGGCCGATGCCGTAATCGTTCCAGCGTTGCCATGGCGGAATGCCCTCGCGCGGTTTGTTTTCGACGACCGCATCGACTCCTTCGATCGCAAACGTCACCAAATCGCTGGCCATCGTCGTGATCGGTGTGTCATTGACGTATTTCTCGCCCGCCGAAAAGTTCTTGATCGGCTTGTCGCCGGGCTTGGCCGCCTTGGTCACGAAGTCCATGTATTGCTTGTCGAACTTGCGGTATTGCAGCTTCATCTCGACGGTGATCGGACCGGACACGTCCTGCGGCACGGCGAATTCGTAATGCACGACTTGGCCGGCTCCCGGCGGGACTTGCTTGTTGTACAGTGGCGTAAAAATGTCTTGCGGGTTGCGGCGGTCGATGCGGTTGCCGTCCCTGTCGAGCATGAAGACGTTGATGAAGTGCGAATACGGATCGACTTCGCGATCGGCATCGAGTCCGCCGTTCTTGCCGATCACTTTGCCGCCGGAGGTCAGCGTGACTTCGACCCACAATTCGTTCGAGTCCACTGTCCCTTGAGTCAGTTGGTGTCCGATCTTCAGCGTGCGGACGACGGTTTCCAGCAGATACTTTTCGCCGCGTTTCAGAGTCGGGACAGCCGGACGCAGCGGCGCGTGCAGCTTGCCGTCGATCGCGCCGCCCTCTTTCACGCCGAAGATGTCCACGCGCGTGATCTCCTGCAAAAACTTCTGATGAGCTTCAATGACCTCCGGTTTCGCGTCTCGCAGCCAGGCGAGTCCCGTGTTGGCGGCGGGGAAGAGATGATTGTGGATGCTCAGTTTTTTGGCGTCGGCGAAGAGCTGTGCTCCGAAGTCGTTCGACTCCTTGAGCGGCATGTGACAGCCGGCGCAGTTAGCGATCGCTTTCGGCGGGAAATAGAAGCTGCGTGCTCCGTGGCCAGCTCCGCTCAGCCAGTACGAATCGAAATGGTTCTGCCCGCGCAAGAAATCTTTGTAGTTATTCAGCGCATACGGCAGATGGACCTTGTGGCACGTCGAGCAGAACTCGGCCGTCTTGTGCAGATCTTTCAGAAACGTTTTCTTGTGGAACGACGGCTTGGCTTTGACCAGTTGGTTGTTGACCCATTGCAGGACGGCGTTGTCGCTGGAGGCGAACGGGTAATGCGTCGGCTCTTCGATGGTGAAGTCGGCGTTACCGCGCGTGCTGTTGACGTGTGTGATGGCATGACACGTCGTGCAAGTGATGCCGGCGTGAGCGGTCGGGTGCTTTTGCAAGTCGTACTTGGGGTCGTCGAAAGCCCCACTGAAAAATGGCACGGGATCGTGACATCCGGCGCACCAGCGCGACGCCTGCACGTTGCCGTCTCGCTTGAAGCTGACCTCGCGCGTCTCGCGGATCGAGGCGAGATACGCCGGGTTATTGAACGAGCTGAAACGATGCGAACTCTCTGCCCACTGTGCGTGCGAGTCGGGATGACACTTCTGGCAATAGTCGTCCATCATCAACGTTTTGGCCGGGATGAAGTTGCCGGACGACGTGCGGGCGAGACTCGGCTCAAAGTATTTCGTCCCTTCTTTCGGTCCGGCGACATTCCACTTCCGCGGGTCTTGCGAGTGCATCAGCATCATCGCCACCACCGCGACGCCCACAACTCCCGCGTAGGTCAGTCCGATCTTCCACTTGATGCGCGGCCCACTGAGCCGATGCAGCCAATACAGCCAGCCGGCCATCAGCGGCGTGACGACGTGCAGCCAATAAACCGTGGATCGCGCGAGCGGCTGCCTGAGATCAAACCCGCCGATGCGCATCAGCCCCAGCCCGGTCAGCAGCACGATGCAAGAGATCGCGAACAGCGCATACCCGACTTTGACCGCTCGACGATTGCGGCGGTCTTTCGCGTAGAGCATGTGCTTCACGCCGAAAATGACAAACGGCGTGACCAACAACAGGCCCAGCACTAGATGACCGAGAAACATCAACTGATAGAAGTAGTTTTGGTACGTCCGCTGCGTCACGGCTTCGAGCAGTGTGATGGCGGATAGGTAGGCCGAGTTCGCCCCCAACACTGCGACCAGCGCAAAGACGAAGTACAGCAGTTTTCTCAACCCCGGCGTAACGGCTCGCACGTACGGCTTGGGTTGGGGAGTCGTCGGCAAGACGACCTTCGGCAATGCGGAATCCATGAGAGAAATCTCCACGAACAAACGGCAATTGATCACAATGAGTGCGGCGAAGCCGCAAGAACGTAGCCGTCACCGTTCCGCGTGACGAGCCGAACGCTCGCCAACGTTCTGTGACAACCGGCTCATCACGCAGAGCGATGATGGTTACAGAGAATCGTGCCGAGCGCGCGAGGCTCGTGGAGGATGCTCAATCGACAACAAAGTGCCGGCGGCAGCCACGGCGCGCGAATCGGCGTCCCACAGCGGCCGATCCGAAGCTGGCAACGGCAACTCGGCAGTCAAACAGCCGAGCCGTTCGTGGTCATTCCCAGCGATCTTCACGGGAGCGGGCGAAATCGGAACGGACGGACCCTTCCGGCATTCTGCGCCCTGACACGGAGTCTGTCGCGGCATTGGGAAATTATCCGGCCAACGAATCTCGTCGTGATCAACAAGAACCAATGACATGGCCAAGGAGGAATGCGGCCCATCAAGGTAATCGCAGCAACTCGCTTGTGCGTCGGAAACACCAACTGCCTGCCCGGCGATTCCCATCGCCAGCATGATCAGTCCCAACAGTCTCCATCGCCGAATCATGTCGCTTCACCCACCAGATTTTCGCCAATCGTCGGGCTACGTCCGGTTTGTGTCAACACGTTGTTAACTTCGTGCGGGCGAGATTGAGAGATGTTTAACCGCAACGCCATCGGCGTGCGCGAGTCGTATCCACCGCGCCCACGCCGATGGCGTTGGGGTGAAACAAAGCATCAATCTCGCCCCTGCGGAGAATAGCTTTCCGACTCAACGGCCCCGATGCATGCCTTCCATCGTCAGAATGTGCCCTGTTCCAATTCGTAACCTTCCAACATTCGATCGACGGCGAGATTGATTGCCTCGGTCCACTGTTGCTCCAACGAGTCGGTCCAATCGTTGCCGTGAAAGTCTTGCAGTGTTTCGAGCATGCAGTCACGCCAGTCGGAATAAAGATCGGAGCGATGACTCATTGTTGTCGATATGCCAGTCGCTCCATGCGCTGGGTGATCTGCCGCAGGCGGCTAAGGACTCGTGGCGTGTTCGAGTAGTTCAGGCGATGCAAGAACAGTCGTTCCAGCCACGTCAGTCCGCTGAGCAAGGCTGTGCTCTGGTCGAGGACGCGCGCTAGCTTCGCCTCACGATCAGAAAACGGACGCACGGCGCGATATGCCGCGATTGCCATGTCCCAGCGATTGTCGCCGTCTTCCAACAAACTGCCGAGCAACCGCGCGATGTCGGTCGCGGGGGTTTCGCTACGAGCGGCACTCGGATCGATCAATCCGGTGACCTCGTCGCCGTCGAACAGCACATGGTCGTGCCAGATATCACGCAAGCAAGGTTGCAACCGGAGTCGCACGTCGCGATACGGCAGCAAGTCCTCGCCGACACGAGTGGCAGACAGTCCGAAGAAATCCAAAATGTATCGGGCCACTTCGCACAACTCTGGGAATTGGTCACCCCAAGGTTCCAACGACGTCGTCTCCACGACCAAATCCCGCATCCGCTCGGCGTCGCTGGTGACAAAGCGATGAATGCGGACCAGGCGGTCTTCGACGGTGGGAGAAGTTGCGGCGGAGATTTGCGAAAACCATTCTGCCTCAGAGCCCCGTGGCTCGAACCGCGCGGCCGCATCGTGCCACTGAGCCAGCACGGTCATTGCATTTCGCAACCGCTGGTCCGATGGAGCCGACGAGAAATCCGCGACGCCGGGCATCCACGGTTCGAGTTGCCAGAATTGTCCAGCCTCCGTGTACATCGTCGACCCCAAGTGGCTCTTCAGGGGGACTGGAACTTGCATCACGCCGCAGTGATGAATGTGCTCCAACATCCGATGCAGACCGAGCAGCCGTTCGCGTTTCAAACTTTTGGGCGGCCAACCTCGCAAACAGTATTCGGCTTCGGACGCAGTCTGACTCGCCTCAACGACTACGCGGAGCACGACCGCTCCGCTGAAACCTTCGCTGTCGCGGTCGATGGTCCGAATGCGAGCCGGCCGCTGCGAACCGCAAAAGGCCGCCACAATCTGGGCGAGATTGTGGAATTTCACAAACTGCGAAAGTGGCATGAGATTTGTCGCAAATTGACTTTTTGGCAATGAGCGGTAGAAGAGAGGCCATCAGCCAAGTTGGAACTTCGGCAAGTCTAAATCTCTTACTTACATTTGAGAGTGAAGCCATGACAGTAAAACAGAGAACGTGGCGGTTTGCGAGCCTCTTGGCCCTAATGTTGGCCGCCGGACTGACTTCAGCGGCGCAAGCCGGCGTGATTCCGTGGACCTACAACGCCATCTTTGGTCCGGTTCGGTATCCCGCATCCAACTATCAGGCCAGCTATCGATATCGGACTCCGCGTTATGTGGCGTCCTATGCGCCAGCCTACAGCTACGCGCCGGCTTCGTATGGCTATGCGTCGTCCGGTTATGCACCGGTGTCGTCCGGATGCTCTTCCTGTTCGTCGAGCTATTACGCGCCGGCGAGTTATGCGCCGTCATACGGCTATGATTACGGGGCCGGTTGTGGGAGTTGCGGACCCGTGGCAACGGCGCCTTCGTGCGGTTCGTGCGATAATTCCTGCGGTTCATCGAGCGGCAATTGTCTGAGCGGTGGCTGCCCGATGACTCCTGCAACATCGAACCCGGCGGAATCGAACTCCGGCACGAATGGTTTCCGTCCCACCAAAAAAGAGCCGGAGTCGGTTCGCCGCACGACGCCAAAGGATGCCACGAAAACCTACGCGAGTCCCGAAAAGAACAATGGGACCGACGACGGCTTGGGGTCTGGTGGACGCTCGCGCGGACTGCGAACCGACGACGAGAAAGGCAACTCGACGGAAGCCTTCAAGCCGGCACCCGCCGAAGACGAGTCGGTCATTCCTAAGGCCAAGAAGGCTCCCGCGGTCGATCGGCTCAAGAATGATTTCGAGACGCCGATTGAATCCAACCAGGAAGGCAACGGCGAAGCCAAGCTGCGATGGCCTCAATATAAGTTGAATCTCGATCACAAAATCGCCTGGCGAATCGAGGCGCCGCGAACGCGCGTCCCATTCCACGCCAAGGCGGTGACGGTCCGCGTGGCCCGCCATGTTCCGGGCCTCGACAGTGATTGGACGCCAGTTGTCGCCAAAACTAAGAGCCAGCAGCTCGTGAAAAACTAAGCTTCAAACAAGCGAGGTCGCAGTCGTGGGGCAGGTTTTTAACCTGCCCGTCAAACACGGACTCTGATTTCGAGTGAAACACGAAATGTTGAAA
>JAYVSP010000811.1:0-3372 GCA_043775215.1 Planctomyces sp.
AGGCTCGTTCATGATTCCGCTGTTGCATCAAAACCATGACCATCTGAAACAGCTCTGCCAGAAGCATCATGTCCGCCGACTGGAAGTTTTTGGCTCGGCCGCCGATGGCAGTTTTCAACCGTCCGCGAGCGATCTGGACTTCCTGGTCGATTACTTGCCACTCTCAAACGGCGAATACGTCGATGCCTACTTTGGACTGCTTTCTGACCTCGAAGATTTGTTCCAGCGCAAGATTGACTTGGTGGCGGATCGTGCGATTCGCAATCCCTATTTCCGCAAGGGAGTCGATCAAAGCCGTCAGGTGATCTATGCCGCATGATCCACGAAAGTCATTGCAAGACATGCTCAAGGCGGCGCGCCTCGTCGTGAAGTTTACGACCGGGCGAACGCAGGCGGATTACCTCCACGATGAATTCCTGGGCATCATCGAACTGAAGCTTCCGCTTCTGATCTCGCAGGTCGAGGAATTGCTGACAACCAACGGAAAAGAGTAATCGACGTTTACACGAAGGAGGTCCGCCCATGATTCAGGATCGACTGTGGATCGAAGTGGAAAACGTGGCGGCTCGTTATCGGCGGCTGCGCTTTTGGCGAGTGCTGGCAATCGGCTGGGTCGTTGCCACATTGATCGCTCTGTTGCTGAATAAACTGGGGATCGTGTCGGCACACGAATTCTCCGCCGCATGGCCCGCTCTGCTGTGCGTGGCCGTGGGGCTTGTGGTGATTTGCGCGGGGTTGGTGAATGCGTCGCCCGCCGGTCACGATTGGGTCGCTCGGCAACGTGGCGGTTGAATGCACGGTTCAGGCTGCGGAGAAATTCAATGTGCTGTTCGTTGTCTCGGACGACCTGTGTGCGCGACTTGGTTGCTTCGGCGATCCGGTGGTGAAGTCGCCGAACATCGATCGGCTGGCAGCACGAGCGGTTCGCTTTGACCGTGCGTATTGTCAGTTTCCGCTCTGCAATCCGCTCGACACGATCAAGCTGCCGATTCTGGCGGCCAATTATCGCGAGGGCGTGCCGGAAGCGGCCTTTCTGTCGTCGAAGAAAGAGCAAGAGGACATCTCCGACGACTTGCGGCGGCAGGCGATTCAGGCCTATCACGCGGCCACGAGCTTCATGGATGCTCAAGTTGGGCTGTTGTTGGATGCACTTGATCGGCTGAAGCTGGCGGACAAGACGATTGTCGTGTTTTTCAGCGATCACGGATATCACCTCTACGAGCACGGCCTGTGGCAGAAGATGTCGCTGTTTGAGAACTCCGCGCGCGTGCCGTTGCTGATCTCCGTTCCCGGCAACAAATCAAACGGACAAGCGTGTCGCCGAACAGTCGAGTTGGTTGATCTGCATCCGACGCTGGCCGACCTGTGCGGACTGACCGCTCCGAGTCATCTCGATGGAAAGAGCCTCAAGCCGTTGCTCGACAACCCACTAGCGGATTGGGACAAGCCGGCGCTGACGCAGGTTTCTCGCGGCACGCCGACCGCGACGAATGATCCCTCGAAGAAGCCATCGTACATGGGCCGCAGCATACGGACAGAACGCTATCGCTTGACCGAATGGGACAATATTGAGAAGGGGACCGAGCTGTACGATCACGATTCGGATCCCGGCGAACTGCGAAATCTTGCGGCCGAACCCGCACACGCCGCCACCGTCGAGTCGCTCCGCAAGGAATTGCGGTCGCGGTTTCGGAGTACGAAATGACGAAATGACGAATGACGAAATGACGAATGACGAATGACGAATGACGAATGACGAATGTTGAAGCGACACGTTGATCCTGTAATCCACGCACGCGGTGCCTGTTTGGTAGTTGGTGCGCTTCGTCATTCTTCCGTCATGGAGTATTTCGACATTCGTCATTGCGCCAACGGCAACGAGACCGTAATGCGAGTCCCGCATCCTGGTTGGCTTTCGGCTCGAATCGTGCCTCGGTGTGCGGTCACGATTGCATGGCAGATGCTCAGCCCCAAACCGGTGCCAGTGGTTGCGCCGGCGCGCGAGCGGGATTGGTCGGCTCGATAGAACCGATCGAAGATGTGCGGCACATGGTCGGCTGCAATGCCGATTCCCGGATCCTCGACGACCAGCACTGCTTTGCGGCGCGATTCATCGCACCGCAGCGAGATCGTGATTTGATCGGCCAGCGGTCGATCCGCGGTCTCCGTAGACAGCTCATCGGCCGAGCGTTTCGCCGCAGTGTACTTGATGGCGTTGTCGAGCAAGTTGTTGATGACCTGTCGCAGGTGTTGGCGGTTACCCTCAACGATGACTCCGCGAGTCAGGTCGACCGCCAGTCGAATTCCACGAAGTTCGGCTGCCGCTTGAAACATGTCGCATGCTGCTTGGATCAGTCCGTCGAGCGGAACCGATTCGGCATGAATCTTCAGTCGGTCGGCATCAACCTCCGCAAGCAACAACAACTGCTTGATCAGTATTTCGAGCGATTCCGCCTCGGTGATCACGTCGGTGAGCAATTCGCGGTATTCCTCGGCCGAACGATCCGAGTTGAGCGCGACCTCGACACTGCTGTGAATCGCTGCCAGCGGCGACCTCAATTCATGAGCCGCATTCGCCAGGAAGTCTTGCTTTTGTTGGAGGTATTCGGCCACGCGATCCAGCAATGTATTGAATGTGGCCGCCAACCGATCGAGTTCGTCGCCCGATCCGCGAATCGGCAACCGTTCGTTGAGTTGCGTTGGCCGCAATCGAGCGGCGGTCCGAGTTTGATCGGCGATCGGTTGAATCGCACGCCCGGCCAAGAAGAAACCACCCAGGGGAGCGACGAACAACGCCACCGCACCGATCAAAATGGCCAACTGATCAATACGTTCGAGGTCTTGATTCGGAATCGCCAGCGAGGAACCGACGACAATCCAGCGGCGGCTAGCGGTCGGTTTTGGCAACAGCGAGCGAACGACTCGAAACCCCAGGTGGCTGGTCGCCGGTCCGGTGGTCACACTCGATAATGACTGAGCTTCAACCGGCGTATTGACGCTGGACCAGGTCATCTGTCCTTTGTCGCCTAAGAATTGGACGAACCAAACATGATGCGTGTGTCCGCGCGCTTTGCGGTCCAGGTCGGAGAAAAATGATTCGTCGTCATCAGGCCGTGGCACTTGCAGGAGGAGCTGGATTTCATCGAGGTCTTCCAGCAAGGCTTCGTCAATCTCGTGGAATAGCGCGAAACGGACTCCCTCGCGAACGCCGACCAGCACTGCGACCGCTGTCAGAAATACCGCCGCCGCGTCCCATAACATCAGCCGCACGCGCAGAGCCTGTGAATCTTTCGAGCCGCGACCGTCAGGGAGTGTGACGGACAAGGACTTATGACCGCTCCCTGACGGTCGCGGCTCAATTCCTTCACAGGC
>JAYVSP010000812.1:0-12122 GCA_043775215.1 Planctomyces sp.
GTCAAACGCTTCCGGCTCGCGGGAACTCTTGGCGATCATGTTCCCCATGTGCCGTTGCTGGCCGTGAGTGCCGCTGACGTACCAGCCGCCCCAACGCTGTTTGAGTGGGCTTTGCGAAGTCGTGCGATATGTGGTCGTGCTGAGAATTGGATTGCCGATGCTGTCGGGAAACACCGACCGAATCAAATGGCCGGGGACTCCTTGCGTGACCGACGAGGCATGGCACAACGTGCAAGTGTCCGTGTGCCGCGAGAATTTGGGCCGGTCTAATTCTTCTTGATCCAGCGAATAGAAGACTCCGCCGAGTTGCGGATCGACGGCGCTGATCTCGACGACGTCGCCATTCACGCACCAGCCGACGTACACGTCGTCGTTGAAGTAGATCGCTCGTGGCGTGCGCGGGTTGATCCGGTTCCGCTGGAAGCTCGTCTTCGAGAAGACCAGCATCTGCGAAGTCTCGGAAACGTCGAGCGTCTTCAGCACCGAGGCGAGATAGCCGCTTTTATCGTCGAACGTCAGCGTGACTTCATCGGCGTTGATTCGCTTCTGCAATCGGCTGATCGGGTCGGCCAGCGGCGACTTGAGGTAGTTGATCGGCTCGCGCTCGATGTCGAACTGTGCGAAAACGGACACCGGGGCGAGGAGCGTAGCGACCGCGAGAAGTCGCAAAATCAGGCAAAACATGACGCAGGCTTTCCAGACAGATTGTGTGACTAAACGTATTTGAGGCGAGATTGGCAAAAGATATGCCGCGCGATGATATTCGTCTCGTTCCGAGAGGCGGGCAAGTTGGTCGAAGTGGGTCACAGCGATTGCAGCACGCAGCCTTCGCATTCTTCCGGAGGCTCGATCTGACTTAGCCGAGTCGGCGTCGATGGCGGTTCGATTCCCAGCAGGGAGCGTTCCGCCGGCAAGAAGGCACACAGCAATTCGCCGACGGCGGCGAAGAAACTCTGCGGCGCTTCTCGCGACAGCAACCGAACAAACGACGGCAGCCACCACGCCAGATGGTGGCCGACGAAATTGGCCTGAGCCTCACGGCTCACCAGGACTTGGTCGTCGGTTTCGGCACGGACTTCGAGATCGATGAGCAGAGCCAGGAATTCCAGTTCCAACGCGATGTGATCGGGACGTTCGGCTCCTGGCTCAACGCCGAAGGCGTGATAGAAGCCGGCGATGTCGGCCAGTTCTTGAGAGCGCTGAAAGCTCAGCTTGCCGTCGATGTATTCGGTCTCGTAGGGAGGACAAGCGGCTGTGACGAGCAGTCCGAAGGTCCGTTCGTATTCGTCGTTCAACGCTTCTGACGAATCGGGCAAGCGCGCGAACATCGTCGCAGGGTCAAACTGTTCCAGCCGGAATTCGCCCAAGCCCAGCGACGTAGCAACGGCGGTCGGTTCCTCGCGCAGCAATTCCCAGGCGGCTCGCACACAGTCCAGCGAACGTGGATCGGTGAGCTGTGACCACGTACCGGTGAGCGGGTCCGCAAAGGCCAACGCGGCGAACCGGTACAACGCGCGCCTCGCGGCATTCGTTGCGGGGTCAAAACATCTCGGCAAGTCAGCGGTAATCATGGGCATGATGGCGGCTTGTCTGTTAGGAACGGTCAAATCGAATTCACATGCGTGGCGGCCGGGCGTTCAAAGGTTGGTTCTTCGATCGTCGTGCGCACGACCTCTTCATCGAACTTGTTGTAGCCGATGACCGTGTCGTTGAAGATTTCTTGCGTCTTCGATTGGCCGTTGGGCATCGTGACTTCCACCTCGGCGACCTTCGGTCCTTTGAGGATTTCGTAGCGGAAGAGAATCTGCTGATTGGCTCGGAAGAGTTGCAACACTGCCAACAGCTCGCGGTCGGGGCAACTGTATTGTTCGATGGCGTGATCGACGCCGGGGCCGAACATCTGCATCAAGTAGCTGCGCGGCACCCAGCGTGGCGGGATGTAGAAGCCGTTCGGCTCGGTGCCGAATTGCGGATACAGCGGCAAGGCCACCTGACGTTCGCGGATCAGGAAATAGAGCGGGCTGTCGGCGGTCTTCGCCCAAGTACCGTCCTTCTCGATCTTCACGAGTCCCTGCAAGCGAATCTTGCCGACGCAGGCGGACATGCAACGGGTTTCGCACGGAGCACCGTTCGGGCTGATCGTCTTGTCTTTGCCTTCGATGCGCGGAAAGCAGCCGACGCATTTTTCGCTCGTGTTCGTTGTCGGCCGATACATCACCTTCTTGTACGGGCAGCCTTCGACGCACTTGCGGTAGCCTCGGCAGCGGCTTTGATCGACCAGCACGATGCCGTCTTCCGGCCGCTTGTAAATCGCATTGCGCGGGCAGGACGCGAGACACGCCGGGTACGTGCAGTGATTGCAGATGCGGGCCAGGTGGAAGAACCACACTTTGTGTTCGGGCAATTGCGTCGAACCGCCGTATTGGCCGTCTTGCGTGAAGTGATTGCCGGTGGCGGTGTCTTCGTGGATGTTGGGATGTCGCCATTCGTCGTCGGTCGGCAAGTAACCGAGCGCAGCTTGCGGACCTTCAGAACTGGGACGTCGCTCGGCCGCTTCAAAGACCGTCATGCCGCCGAATGTGCCGTACGGTTTCTTGTCAGGCTCGGCGTCGGACTTGTGCCAGACCTGATGACCGGGATTCGCCTCTTCCAGCAGGTTGAGCAATTTGCTGTCCCAGTTTTGGGGATAGCCACCGAACGGTTTCGATTCGACGTTGTTCCACCACATCAATTCCTGGCCCTTCGAGAACGTCCAGGTGCTCTTGCAGGCCATCGTGCAGGTCTGGCAGCCGATGCAGCGGTTGATGTTAAACACGAAGGCGAACTGCCACTCGGAGTGATGCTCCTCGTGCGGGTAGCTCATCGCGCGTCCGAGTTGCCAGTTGTAAACGTTGGGCATGATGCTCTCCCGGCGTGAGGCAGGTTTTCAACCTGCCCGCATTGAGAGGCAGATTGAAAACCTGCCCCACGATCAGTATCTGACTTTGATGTAGTCGATTCCGTGTTGCAGCACTCGCCGCCAAGCCTGCTCCGTTTTTTCATTGAATGCTGGGTCGAACTCACCGACGGCTTTCATCATGCAGGTCAGCCAGAGGTCATACAGTTCGGGTCGAATATCCAATTGCTTGCGGCTGTGAAGTTGGGCCATCCGATCCAGGTGCTGTAGGGCCTCCGGTGTGCCCAGGCTGGCCAGCATCAGCATGTAGAGCGAGGCTTTGAGCACTTCGCGTTGCCTGACAAAATCCGTGTGCCGGAACTTCTCCGCAACCTCCGGCGATGAGCCGAGAAAGATTCGGTAGAAGCGTTCCAGAAAACCGGGTTTGCTCTGACACCGCTCGAAGCTCGAATTGAACAACTCGGCATCGGATTCCGTTTCGTGGTTCATGGCTTTTCAACTTTCCGGAGCTTCGACACTTCTCTGAGGCAACCCTGACACGTCGAGTTGCACCAGTTGCTCCGACAGTGGTGTGGTCTCGCGTGTGACAACACGGAACACGCCGCAGCGCGACAAGATGCTTTTCAACTTCTGCCGCAGTTCTTCTTCGCCGTAGAGCTGCAACAGTCCATTCATTCCGACATAGAACGGCTGCTGACAGAGATCAATCAGTTCGTTGAGGCCGTAGCCCATACGGGCGTAGTCCTCGACCAACATGCGGAGCATGATCTCCGGATCGCCATCGACTTCGACGCCATGCAAGTCCATCGGGTCTTCCGGTTCAACCGCGCGCGAGGCGGGGTGAACCTTCGGAGCGGCATTGGCCAGGTCGAGCACCGAATCGGTCATGTCAAGCAGCATGATTGATCCTCCGTTTAACTCTCCACTCGCGTCAGTTCGCCCGTGAGATACCTCAGGTTCTGCGCCGTCTTGGCGGACGGGCCGTACCCAGATTTGGCGGGCTTCCAAGGACCGACGCCGCCGATGCCGCCGTCTTCCGCTTTCGTGATGCGGACCAGCGTTTCTTTCGGAACCGTGTTGATCGCGTGGTTGTCGACGTCGGCTCCGAAGATGAACGCCATCGAACCGGTCTTCTTGTGGAACAGCGTGTCGGTCTGGTGCATCGGCATCATCCAGTTGCGCGTGATGCTCTGATGCGAGCCGTAGCGGTAGCTGGCTTGATAGCCGGTGTCGGCCGCGAGTGCTCGGCCGTCGGCGCGAGTCTCGTGCGCTTTGACCGATCGCTCGGTCGCGATCCAGCCGGTGTGCTTCATGATCGTGAAGTTGAACGGCAGCCCGGCGCTCACGACGACGCGCACTAAACAACGAAACGCTTTGTGCCGCGGGCCGGCATCGTCCTTCCAACCGATGTACGGTCGATCGAGTTCATTGGCATCGACGAAGACGTAATCTCCTTCCTTCAAACCGAGCGCCTCGGCGGCAGCAGGATTCATTTGGATCTGCCGATCGGAGACGCCGGGCGCGCGTTTGTCCGTGCGATGCGGATCGCCGAAGCTGTCGCTCCAGATCCAATGCCAATCGACCGTTGACCACGACGAGTGTGTTGAGTGGCGGCTCTTCGGCGTGCAGCAGAAGAAACGATAACCCTGTTTCCACAGCGGGTTGACCGTCTGTTTGACCTCGCTCCACGGCATCTTCACGTTGCGCACCTGTCGCAGGTCCGGGTCGATCGTGTCGAGCGGAATGCCGTAATCAACGGGCCGAATGTAGGGGCTCGACGAGACGATCACGTTTGGTAGGTACGGCGTCGCTTCGACCGA
Organism: Planctomyces sp.; assembly: GCA_043775215.1. GTDB lineage: Bacteria > Planctomycetota > Planctomycetia > Planctomycetales > Planctomycetaceae > SXKJ01. The sequence goes on from JAYVSP010000812.1 coordinate 4,717, forward strand.
CTCGCGGTGCGAGACGAGGTTCTCACCGAACTCGATTGCTTCAGGAATATCGCAGTAACCGGCCAGCCGACCGGAGTCGGTGTAGAACGGGATCGAGTCGTGAAGCTGTTCCCAGAACGGGACGCGCGGGTACGTGCGGAACAGCATCAACGCCGTGCCCGGTTCGCCGCCGTATTCGCCCGCCAGCATCTTGTCGACGTTGTACGGGCCGTTCTCGCCGCGCGTCGTCGTCGAGTTATCGAACACGCGTTGGATGTAAACCTTGGCCTTCTTCTCGGTCACGAACTTGAAGTAATCGGCGAAGCGTTGATCGCCCGTCTTGTCCGTCAACGCGCGAGCCACCCCGGCGAACACGGCCGCGTCGTCGATGCTGTTGTGGACCGGCTTGATGCCTCCCTTCCAAACTTGGATGAAGGGGTTCGAGCACGATCCGCCGCATTCGTAGTCTTCCTGCTCGACCCACGAGTTCACCGGGAAGACGACGTCGGCGTACTCGGCGCTGCCGGTCCATTCGATTTGCTGGTCGATGATCATGTCGACCTTCGGCAGCACGTTGACGATCAAGTTGTAGACCCATTTCGCTTGATTCAAGAAGTTGGCGTTGTTGTACCAGATGACTTTCGTCGGCGTCGGAACGTGCGTCTTGCCGGTGAACGATTTGTGTTGTCCGTTCGGCAGATCGAGCGTCAGCGTTCGTTCGCCGCAGGCCCAGTACGACGGGTCTTCGCCGTCGCTGCAATGCCGCATCTCGTGATGCGTGATCCGAGCAGCCTCATCGAGCACCGGCTTGAACGGGTCTTCGTGGATGTAGCTGCCGACGCCCGGCCCGCTCCACGGCGACGCTTGAAATAACGCGCCTTTGTAGTTGCCAGCCCAGGTGTGGACGCCGGCTCCGTGCTTGCCGATGTTGCCCGTCAACATCATCGGCAGATAGCTAGCTCGATTGTGCAGCGTCGCGTGGAAGTAGTGATTGACTCCTTCGCCGATGTGAATCGACACCGGCCCGCCCGCCTTCGTCGTCGTCCAGATGTCCTCGGCCAGCCGCCGCACGAGATCCTGCGGTGCGCCGGAAATCTCTTCGACGGTCTTCAGGTCGTAGTCCTTCAGATGCCGGTGATACATCTCGAAGACCGGCATGACCTCGGCCTCTTTGCCGTCGGCCAGTTTGACGGTGAATGTCCCCTTGAGCGCCGCTGGCACCGTCATCTTCTCGCCGACGTCATCGCGGCTGAGGAACACGACTTTCTTTTGGTCTTCATCCCAGACACAGAAGTCGCCGATCCGCTCGCGCTGCGCGGCCGTCAGCCCCTGAATCTTGAACGACGGCCCCGCCGAGATGTCCTTCGGCTTGTAGTCCGCCTGCACGTCTTGCGGACGCAACCGCTGCAACGTGTCGATGCGGACGAGCAACGGGAAGTCGGTGAACTGCCGGCAGAACTTTTCGTCGTACCAGCCTTCGTCCATCAGAATCTTCGTCACGCCCAGCAGCACCGCCGTGTCCGACAGGCCGGGCCGCACCGAGATCCAGTAGTCGCTCTTCGTGCCGGGGCAGTTGTATTCGGGAGCGATATCGACCAGCTTGCCGCCCCGCTCCATGACTTCGTTGAGCCAGTGCGATTCGGGCATCTTGTTCTCGATCAGGTTCTTGCCAATCTGGATCACCAGCTTCGAGAACCGCATGTCGTTGAAGTCCATGTCGGACGTCTGCAAGCCATGCACGAAGGGATGTCCCGGCGCTTGATCGCCGCGCCAGGTGTATTCGTTCCAGTCGCGTGCTCCGCGAGCTTGCTCGGCCGGCACGCCCCGCACATGGTGATCGAGCAGCCCCAGCAAGTTGGCCATGCGATAGATGCCAAACTTCCCGACGACTCCATGCAGCGGCAGGTTCGAGCCGATCTTGATAACGCGCGTCCCCGCCCCTTCGACCTTATCGACCATCAGCTTTTCATAGCCGTCCTTCGTCAGCCGCGCCGCACCGTCGTTGCCGCTGTAGGTGCGAGCGACCGCATCGAAGCCGAGCGCCGTGTACTTGAAGATCTCGTCCCACGACAGCCGCACGAACGTGTCATTGCCGCGATCATCGAACTTGTACTTCGTCCGCAGTTCGGGGTTGTCTGACAGCGACGGAAAGCCGGCGTCGGCCCAGTCTTTCCAACCTTTGCGGAGCACCGGCCCCTTGAGCCGATACGGCCCATAGATCCGGCGCTGCATCGTGAAGCCCTTCGGACACCCGCGCGGGTTCCAGGCTTTCGTGGCCTTGTTGCCGTACAGGTCGCCAATGCGGTCGTGGTCGTAGTTCTGCTCGCTGCGGAGCATCACGCCGTTGCGCACGAACGCTCGCAGCCGGCACATGTGCGTGTCGTTCGGAGCGCAGACCCAAGTGAAGGTCGAGTCGTACTTGTATTGATCGAGATAGACCTTCTCCCAATCACGATCGGGATAACTGCCGAGCGGATTCGCCACACTGACCGGTTTGAACGCCCACGCCTGCGGCCCGGAAGCCAGCAACGTGCCGCCGCCAGCAAGCAGGGATTCCAGGAAATTGCGGCGTGTGACATTCATGATGGTGTTCCTTAACCCTGGAGTGCTGCGGCTCGACGCAGCCCTCCATTCAAGAACCAAAACGCTTAGCGACTTCTCAAAACGACCGAACTAAAAGTCGGCCAGCCAGCCTCGCAACGGTCGATTCTCTCGTCATTGGAATTCGAACTTACTTGAATGGAGGGCTGCGTCGAGCCGCAGCACTCCAGGATCACTCAATCACCAAGTCCTGCCAAATCGTGATCACCTTTTGCCCCGCGCGATCGCGGTGTGAACCGTCCCACAGCGCGAATGCAGCGGAGGTCCGTTGCCCGGCCGTCAATGTCAGACCTTGCGACGGTTCCGCCGCTGACAGACTTCGTGTCAGCACGACATTCCAGCGGCCCGCCTTCCAGACTCCGGCAGTGACGACCGTTTGATTGACCGCCGGCCGAAACGTCACCGTTCCCGGCCCGGCGGTTTCGAGCGCGCTGCCGAACCGCGCGGGACTGCCGGAGACGTTTTGATTGCCGCTGGCCAGCGCGGGAAACGACAGCGGTGTTTGCTTGTCGGTCCGAGTTCCTGCTCGGTGATACTCGGCCGTGTCGACGGCTTGTTCGGCGAACGGATACAGATCGACGACGACATTCGGATTCACGTCTTCGAGATCCTGCGGCACGTTCCGTCCCGCGCTCCACAGCCAGACATCGATCGGCGTGGCGACGCTTCCCATGCCGAAGAACGGCTCGGCCTCACCGCGAAACAATTCCACGGCGACCGCATCGCGAAAGGCTTCGGTCTTGCCGGTGTGTTGGTCGGCGACGGCATCGGCCCAACTTAGATGAAACGCAATCGTCTTGCCGTCGTACACCGCTCGCACTTCGAGCGTGTCGGCATAATCATCGCGCCACCACAGCGGAGTCGTTCGCAACCGCGCCGGTTTGAGATCGGTCCATGCGGAGGCATCCGGCACATCGGGGATCGCCGCCACACGAGTCACCCGAATCCGCTCGCGATTGAGCACCGTGCCGGCGCGCGTCTTCTCATCGGACAGCGACAACACGAAGTGCGTCAGGTCGGACAACTCTTGCGGTGTGTTCTTGCGGAGCGCAGGCATCGGTGTGCCGGGCATGCCGACCAGGTACAGACGGTAAATCGACTCGGGATGAGAATTCCCTTTGAAGATTCCCTTCGTCAGATCGCGAGGCCGAGTCGGCACGCCTTCATCGTCGATCATTTTTTGTTGTCCGTCTCCGCGACCTTCTTTGCCGTGACAGGCCGCACAGCCGACGGTCAGAAACAACTGCTTGCCGCGAGCGAGGACTTCGGCAGTCGGCTCCCCGAGATCGGGAACTTTGACCAACTCGCCGGGCGTGGTGAGCGACACAACGAGCTTCTCCATTTCCGCGACATCGACCTCGTCACCGTCCTCCTTCGCGATCGCTCGTTCTTTGTCGCGAATTCCTTCGCGACGAAACTCCAACACTTGCTCAGCCAGCAGCCGCCGATCCGCGTCGCTGAGGTTTGGCCACGGCGGCATGGACGAACCAGGCATGCCGCGGACCAGCAGCGTTTCCAGATCCCGAAGCGTCGGGACGGCATTCTCGGTGCTCGCCAATCGAAATCGACCCGCTCGGAAGTTCCGTGGCTTCGGAAACAGGAATCGGCCGGCGATGCTCACGCCGTCCCCTTTCTCGCCATGACAACCGGCGCAGTGAGACGCATACAAACTAGCCGAGCGCCGTCGTTGCTCGTCGGGAGAACCGGGCGCGGCGGTTGTCGCACCGGTGTTTTCGGAAATCGGTGCTTTTGTCTCGGCCGACGCCTGCGGAGATTCCTTCGCTGGCAGGGATGCCGCGCCGGGAGGTGGCCCTCGTTTTTCGCAACCAATCGCCAAAGCCACCAGAAACACTGTGGCCAGTAATCGGGTGGCTGAAGCTCGACATCGTTCACTTCGCCAATTTCGCTGATCTCGCCGAGCGAATCGCATCGCATTCCCTTTCGATCTGGCGCTACGAAGACTGAAGATCTCTGATCGTCAAATGGCACTCAGGCATACCGTGTGCCAGCTTCAAGAAATGGAACGAGACGTTTTCGACTTCAATCTCCATCTCCGGATGAATGACTCCGGGCTGGATGACTGACGCCATGTAGCCGCAGCGGCCCACGATCGCGTCCTTCAATCGTTCGTCGATCGCGTCGAGCACATAGCAAGGCTTGCGCGGCTCTTCGAGTTGCAACACAACGTTTCCGATCCGCAGTCGTGTCCCTCGTGAGAGCGATTGCACATGCAGGCCAGCGACAGTCAGATTCTCGCCCGCCGCGCCAGGCCGCAGTGCAAATCCTTCTGCCACGAGTTCCTCTAAGATTTCCAGATCGAACAAACTGACCGCTCGATCCAGCCGGTTGTGTTTGTCGTGAGCGTGCCCATCTCCCGCGATGCCATGTGGCGTAACGACCGCTTGTTGAAGAGGAATCTTCGGGATGCCGCCACTCGACACGCAGACCGCAACAACTTGCGGAGTCACCGCGCTGTTGACGTCATGGTTCAACGGCCAAACCGCTGAAAGGTCTCGCGAGTCGGTCTCGAAAGTCGTGGCCATCATGATGATCGTTTCCGCCAAAGTCGCCGCGTAGCTGAAGTCGCCAGACTTCAGACAATCTGAACTCTGGCGAGTTCAGCTACAACCGGCACACGCTACACCGCCCGCTCTCTGCACAGTTCACTTCTTTGGTTTGAGCTTGTCCGCATTCAGTTTCACGGCCGGCACGACGTTGTTGCCCGCTTTGACTTCGACCGTCCATTCTTTTTCGATCAATTCGCCGCGTTCGTGCCAGACTCGAAACTTGTGCGTGCCGACCGGAAGTTTCTCGATCTTGAATTTGCCGTCGGCATCTGTGACGGCCGCATACGGGTGATCGACGACCAGCAACTTCGCGCTCATCCAACCGTGGATGTCGCACTTCACGCCGATCGGGGCCGTCTCAGCCAGTTTCAGTTTCATCGCCACGCCTTTGCGGTCGTTGGGCGGAATGACGAAGTTGGCGGTGTCGTTTCGATTCGGCGACGAGTGTGTGTTGTGTGGGCAGTTATCGTCCGACTTGCAGATCAACATTTGATCGGTGCGCACCACCAAGGCATGTGGCAGGAAGCGGCAGTTCTTTTGATCGAGGATGACTTCCTTCTCGGCGGAAGTCTTCAAGTCGGGATGAACTTTGTCCGCCTTGCGAAGAAACACGAACACGTTGGCGATCCCTTTGTTGGACGAGTTCACGACCAACGATTCGTCGGGGACCGACTCGGCAGCACAGATCGATGGATCTTTGACCGCCTCGTTTCCTTTCTGGACCAAGTTGGCCAACTGCGGAGCGTCGCCGTCGAAGAGGAATTGACCTTGAATGTCACCCCACTGTGCGCAAGCCGCACGCGCGCCGAGCGTACTCGCACAGACAACCGTCGCGACAAGCATCACTCCGCGCGCCAACCGACCCAGCCGAATCGTCTTCATGACAGCCTCTCTTCCTTTGTGAATGTCAAATTTTGTTGCGGCCAGCGGTCGCCAGAGCTCATCACTTCGCATCACGTTTCCCATGAAAGGCAAAGGCCATGCCGGTTGGCGAAGTCGGCATCCGCTCAAGCCGAGCCGAGGAATGGAAATTGCATTTCGGAATCCCCGCAAGCTTGGCTGAAGTGACAATCCCACGAGCGAGGGCCGAATCATGTTGGCTACGTTGTTGGTTTTTCTTGTGATCGCGTCCGTCATCTTTTCGGTGATCGTCATCGGCGTCGTGTGGGATGTGGCGTTCCACGACCATCCCGAGAAGCGCGACCAACTGAAATGGCTGCGAGCGTGGCTGCCTCCCTTCCCGTCGGGTAAGGCGTTGCGAGACTGGGCGGTCAACAGGGCCGTTCACAGCGTTGCCAAGCGCATCGAAGAGGGACGCGACGCGACCTTGCCGAAGCGGCTCGCCGAAGACATCGAAGCGGGTGCCAGCCGAGCCATGACTCCCCACGTCGCGGCCGACGAGCCGGAACGGAAGATGGCCTGCCCGGACGGCGGCCAAGGCGTGATCGGCCTGAGCGTGCCCGAAGTGCTGGCCATCGCGGATGACCTGCGCCGAAATCTTTCGCGCTCCGAAGTCCGACGGATTCGGGATCTCGCTGCGGAGAACGCTGGGAAGAGCGCTTCCTTGGCAGTCGATCAAGTGGCGGCGTTGCGTTTGCCGTGTCCGCTCCAAGGACCGGATCACGTCTGTTGTACGTTTCCCACACGTCCACTGATGTGCCGTCCGCTGCACGCGGTCGTACTGGGAGGAAGTCCGCCGCTCGAAACAGAATCGTCGGAAGACAGTTATGCACGAGCCGTGGGCGAGGGCATCGCTTCTGGGCTGAAGTTGGGTCTGCAAGTGGCCGGGCTGGATGCCAAGCGCTACGAACTGAACAGTGCCCTCGCCCGAGCACTCGACACGCCCGACGCCGCACAACGCTGGGCGAAGGGCGACGACGTCTTCGCCGGATGTTTGACGATGCCACACCACTTTGCCGCAACCGCCCCCACTCAGAACCCACTGCCGAAGGAGGACACGTCATGCTTCGCTATCTGACCTTGGTCAATTTCACGCCGCAGGGCATCGCTCAGAGTTGCACGCCGCAGCTCGCCGATTTCGAGAGAACGCTCCCCAACAGGATGACATCACGATCGTCATCATCAAACGGCCGGGCTCAGGCGACCGGCAGCGTGATGACGATTTCCGTCCCTTCGGTGCGTGACTCGCTGACGGCGATTAGGCCGTCGTGTTCGTCGATGATCCGTTTGCTGATCGCCATGCCGAGGCCGGTGCCGGCCGGTTTGGTCGTGAAGAACGGCTCGAAGATGTTTTGGCGT
>JAYVSP010000813.1:0-4198 GCA_043775215.1 Planctomyces sp.
GCTAGCGTCCGGTTCATGAGTCAATCGACATTCCGAACCGGACGCTAGCGCGTTCCGGCTGATCAGTCACGGCCTCATTTTGTGCCGCGTGAAGAATAATGGCGGAGTGATTCCTTTCATCGTGGCCGATTGCGCCAGGTCGTTTCGCGAAGCACGTCGCGTTCGTAGACGCGCATCGCATCGGTGGCTTGTTGGCGGTCGGAGTCGGATAGCCGATTCAAACTCGAAATCATGTCCGTGGCGACGGCGACTGACTTCAGTGCCGTTGGTTGAACCACAGTGAACTCGATGTCGTAATCGGCTTTGTTTCGTTCGCGACGCAAGAAGCTCAAGTTCGCACCGACTTTGGACAATGTCGGCACGCCCGAATTTTCCAGTCGCCGCCACAGAAAGGCGTGAGCCAAGTCGGCTCGCGGAACGACGAAGCCAAGTTCACTGAGCAACACGCGCGATTCGTGAAAAGCCGCGTAATAGGCTCGACTGACGGCACAGCGCCACTCCGCTTCGCCGCTTCCGTGCGACCATGTTTCCGGCAGCGTGAGGAATTCGCGTCCGAAGATCATTCGCTGAATTCCACGCCGAAGCGAAAGTGGTGAGCCAACGGCGCTGGGCAGCACTCAAAGAGGCCGTCGATCCAACGATTCTGATCGGCAACGCTCGACGCAGCGTCCACAAACCGCCGCTTCACGACGATCACCAGATGCCGGTCGTTCGCGATCTCCGGATCGTCGTCGATCTCAACCCGCCAAGGATCGTCGGGGAATCGTTCTTGCGTCATCGCAATGACGCTCGGCAACTCGTAAGCGACCCCCAATCGGGCCGCGACCGCGACAACCTCAGAATCAATTTCGATCACAGGCAGAGTGGCAAAGGACATCACTGGCTCCTAGAAGTTGAGTGTGAGATACCACGCTTCGGAGATTTCGAGAAGTCGAATTTCATCGTTGAGGGTTGAATCATGCGTCATTCCAGAGTCAGCCCGCGTTGCCAGCGACGCGCCGGTCTCAGTCGGCTGGAGGTGTTCGTCATATTGCTGACGATTATTGCGTTCATTTGGGCATTGGGAAATTGGGCCTTTTTCACGCGAGAACCGGTTCGGCGCGCGAAGTGTAAGAACAATCTGAAGCAATGGGGGCTAGCGCTGCAAAGCTACCATGACTCGCACGGGTGCTTTCCGCCTTACGCCGGTGGGATGTTGCAAAATGGCGAGCGGCTATCGGGAAGCGTCATGCTGCTCCCGTTTTTGAACATGGCTCCGTTGTGGCAACAGATCGTCGCAACACCAGGCCAAGGAGGCGATCCGATGGATCTCGCCCTTACTCCCAAGCCAACAGGCGAGTTTGAAGTGTTCGTGTGCCCGTCGTCGACAGTGTCACCCCCAGTGGATGGCCAACAGCATTTGAGCTACGTCTTTTGCGCTGGTGATCAAATCGACTTCGACAGTGGCGTGGAGGATTTTCCCAACCAGGAAAAAACTCGTGGAGCGTTCGGCTGGCGGCACTGCCGACGTGTGAGTGACATTCAGGATGGCACGAGCAATACGGCTTTCATGGCCGAGCGTGATCTTGGATATCCTGGTCGGCTGCGAGACATAATCGGGCGAGTGGCCGCCGTTCCCGCGACGAGTCCGGCGGATTGTCTCGCGTTGACTGCGAAGGGTGAATTTCTCGCGACCACGACTGTACTCAAAGAATTGAGGGGCGAGCGCTGGTCGAGCGGGCATCCGTTTTATTCGGTCTTCGTGACGGCACTCCCTCCCAACGCACCCTCCTGCGCGGCGTCGGCTCCGCCCAGTGGGAAATCGGTGGGTGGATGGTTCACCGCCAGCAGCCGACACGATGGTGGCTGCCATGTATTGCAGGGTGACGGCTATGTCCGATTCGTGAACGAGAAAATTGATACGGGCAACCTAAATGTCACCAAGCCTGGGGAAGACCGCAGCAGCCCATATTACGGGTATGGAATTGACAGCAGCTATGGTGTTTGGGGATGTATCGGAACAATCGGAAGCGGAGACAACGGTGGCATTAGCTTTTAACACGACTTCAATTTGCGATTGGAATACAGCAACCGTTTTCGCAACTCACAGTAAAGGCACTGTCATGCGTCGATATTTTCAGCATTTCGCAATCTTTGTCCTGACCGTACTGTTAGCTGCGTGCTCTGCATCGGCTCAACCGACTCGGCAGACCGAGACCTACCAGCGGATCAAAGTGAAGCTGGACGCGGTGCCGGCGATCGACACTCACGATCATCTTTGGCCGTTCGACAAACTGCCGGGGTATCGCGAGACGAAGCTCGGCAAGGGGATGAACCTCTCCAGCATTTGGGGGAACAGCTATTGGACGCAGGTCGGCCGGCTGACTCCGTGGCAGCCGAAGATGGAGTTTGAGGATTGGTGGAAGGACGCGAAGGACGATTGGGACAACTCGCGAGCGACCAGCTTCTATCGCTACACGCAAATCGCGCTGAAGGACTTGTACGGCGTCGATTGGGACCGCGTGACCGACGAACAGGCTCGCGAACTGGATCGCAAGATCTTCGACAACTATCGCGATCAGAAATGGCTGCACCACGTCGTCACCGAGCGAGCCAACATCGAGTTGATGTTCAACGATCCGTATTGGGCGCGGTTCGCGTTCGAGAAGTCGTATCCGTTTGAAGTGATTGTCTTCAACGTGACGTCGTTGGTGCGCGGGTTTCATGCGTCGGAATTCGACAATCCGTTCGACAGCCCGTTTGAGTTCGCGACCAAGCACGGCCTGCCCATGAACTCGCTGGATGAGTTCTTGACCGTGCTGGACCGGCTGTTCCTGGAAGCGAAAGACAAAGGAGCCGTCTGCTTGAAATCGACGCTCGCCTATCAGCGGACTCTGAAGTTTGACCGCGTGCCGAAGGAACGAGCCGAGGTCGCATTCGGCAAACGCCGCACGGCGCTCACGGCGGAACAGATCAAGGACTTTGAGGATTTCGTGTTCTGGCGGCTGTGTGAACTCGGAGCGAAGTACGACTTGCCGTTTCAAATCCACACGGGCCACGGCCGCATTCAAAGCTCGAACCCGCTGCTGCTGGTTGATCTGATCGAAGCCAATCTGAAAACGAAGTTCATCCTGTTCCACGGCGGATACCCGTGGGTGGGCGAGACCGGCGCCATCCTGATGCGGCACTGGTCTCACGTCTGGATCGACAGCGTCTGGCTGCCGAGTCTCAGCTACTCGATGGGCAAACGCGCCTACCACGAATGGCTGGAGCAAATGCCCTCGACCCGCATCATGTGGGGCGGCGACTGCAACCACGGCGAAGGGATTTACGGTTCGACGGAGTTGACCCGCCGCTGTATCGCCGAGGTGCTGGCCGAGAAAGTCGACCGCGGCGATTTGCTCGAAGAACACGCCGACCGCATCGGCAAGCAAATCATGCGAGACAACGCGCTCGAGCTGTTCCCGCAACTCAAGGACCGGTTGTGGAAACACAAAGTGACGCTCGACTCAAAGTAAGCATCTAGGCCGAACTTGCTGTTGTTTCTCGATTGTTTTTTACCAAGGAGACTTACGATGAGTTTGAAAGTCACTGAGCATGAGCGAGTCCGCCTTCGCGATCTGCATGACTTCTCGGAAGCTTGGTTGCACAACTATGGCCCGTTCGGAAAAAAATGTCCCATTCAACTGTTGAATAATTCTGCGATGCAGCATGAAAAAGATGCCGCGCATGAGGGCAGGACGCTTGGCCATCGATTGCAGCTTGCGTCGTGCCAGTCGTTTTAGTTCGTCTTTGGTCTTGGCTTGATGACTCGCCAGTTCCTTGATGTGCTTGAGATGGTTCCACACTTTTTCGTCGGGGTTCCAGTCAGGGGAATACTTTGGCAGATTGAAGACGTGCAAGCGAGGCTGACTGTCGATCCAGGCGCCCGTCTTTTTTGAGGTATGCGGTGGTGCTTGATCCATCACAACGACAAGATGGCGACGAGGATGGTGTCGCAGCATTTGATCCAGGAATTGAATGACCTCGGCCGATGCAATGCGTTTGTCGAGGAGCCGAAATAGCAATTGACCACGATTGCTGATGGCCGATGTGGCGGCCAAACCAGCTCGCTTTCCCGTGACCTTCGCTTTGGGAGTCCGGCCACAGGGAGCCCAGGTTTTCGCCAGGAAGGCGGTTAAGGAAATATTGGATTCGTCCTGGAAATACAGGATTGCGT
>JAYVSP010000814.1:0-13666 GCA_043775215.1 Planctomyces sp.
CATGCTGAATTCTCCCGATTGAAGACCTTTTTACAACTTCATAGGGAATCAGCATGTCCGCACTTTTTCAACCCCGCGCACGCTTTAGGCGGATGAACCCTTATTCTTCGCTCATGAAGGCAGAACAACCAGAAGTCATTAGTGAAGATCAGCGAAGAGGAGTGTTTCAAAAATTGTCTTCAGAAGTGGGGGATGTCCGGGGGCTGACGCCGTGCCGCTCACTCCCCACCTGAATTTTCCTTCGGTAGCGATTAGCGCCAAACTGCAGGCTCTGTGTCAGGGAAAAATGGACATCCCGCAGTGAGATTCCCGAACGCCTGGATTTCTTGGATTAAGTTGTGGCGGTGTTCCATCTTTCCGCGACCCAACCCCAGGTTATCGAGTGAATGATGTCCGGCAGCTTGGTTCTTGAGAAACTTGTTGGCAAGCATCCTCAGCCGCATTCGGATTCACGCCGTCTTCTGGGGATGGACCTGCGATTCGAACTCGACAACGACGCAGGTTCGGTCGCTCCCTTGGTCGAACACCTGTTGGAGCAAATGTCAGCAATGCAGTTGTTCCAGAAGGACGATGGTGTTCGCATTCGCATCGCTCTGACGGAGTCGTTGTTGAACGCGATCCATCACGGAAACTTGGAACTCGATTCCGACTTGCGGCAAGAAGACGAAAGCATCTATCACGACTTAGCCGAAACGCGTCGAGTGCAATGGCCATATTGCGATCGTCGTGTGCAGGTACTGGCGTCGTTTTCACGCGAGCGGCTGAAATTCGTCATTCGCGACGACGGACCGGGGTTCAACCATCGACGCATCCACGATCCCACTGACATCGAAAACTTGGAGCGAGTTGGCGGGCGCGGCTTGTTGCTCATTCGCAGTTTCATGGACGAGGTCACATTCAATGACCGCGGCAATCAGGTCACTTTGATCAAGTACACCTCGCGTGCGCAGGCCCTAATCGCCGGCCTGGAACGTAGCACAGGCGGCTTGCCTGTGGCTGAAATCAGCGTGGGAGGAATCACAGGCGAGCCGCCTGTGCTACGGGATTATTTTGCCGCCTCTTCGATCGCGGCCCAGTCGATCAGTTGAATCGGTTCGTGGATGATCTCGGTGTACTCGCTACGGTGGCTGGTGCGGATGCCTCGACCGCCGCGGCCGGTGACGGAGTATTTCATTTGCCCGAAGGTCATCGTTTTGTCGGCGTTGGTGCGGACTTGCAGTGTGTCGCTGGGACGCGTCAGGAACTTAAAGCCCAGCACGCCGTCCGTCGGCTCGACCTTGATTCCGCGGACCCCTTTACCCGCACCGGAAAGCACCGGAACGTCTTCCAGCTTGAAGTGAATCAAGCGGGCCTTGCGCGTGACCAGGAAGACAGTCTCGGCGTCGCGGATCAATTGGACGGAGACGACGCGATCGCCGGAGACGAGTCGGCTGAACTTGCGGCCGTTCTTGTTCGAGGCGGTGCGGAACGGACTGAGCGGCAAGCGTAGCACGTTGCCGAATGACGTGACGACGAACAAATACGGCTGCGGAGCGGGATCGTCCTTCTTTTGTTGGTCCTCGGGCGTGAAGCGTGCATCCGTCGAAATCGCGGCCACGATGCTGACGCCGTCTTGCAAGCGGACGTGCTTGCTAATCGGCTCACCGTATCCGCTGCTGGCGGGGACTTGATCGATCGGCAATGTGTACGCGATGCCGTCGCTGGCGAAGAAAACGACGGTGTCCAACGTACTGCCGGGGACAACGTCGAGTACGCTGTCTCCCTCGCGCACGCGAGTTCCCTCCGCCTTCGCCAGCCGACCGACGCGCTTGATCCAGCCTTCGCGCGTCAGCACGACGTTCGTGTTTTCTTTGACGATGTAGGCCGCCGCGTCGAACTCGGTGATCTCTTCGGACGAGCCGATTGATGTGCGGCGCTTGTCCGGGAATTGAGTCAGCAGTTCTTCAAATTCCGTGCGAACAACGCCCCACAGCCGCGTTTCCGACTTCAGTAACTTGCGAAGTCGCTCGGCCTCGGCCTGCTTTTCTTCCAGCTCTTTGAGGATGTCATCGATCTCCAGTTTCGAGATGCGGTAAAGCTGCATCTCCAAAATGGCCATCGTCTGTATCTCGTCGAGCTGCGAAAACTCTTTCATCAACTTGGCCGCGGCGTCTTGTTTGCCGTCGCTGTTGCGGATGATTTTGATGGCTCGATCGAGGCCGTCGAAAATGATCGCGAAGCCTTCGAGCAGATGAATCCGCTTCTCAAGCTGTTGCAGTAAGAACTGGAACCGCTTGCGGACGGTCTCCAGTCGGAAGTCGAGGAAATGCCTCAGAATCTCGACGAGGCTGCATCGCGCGGGTGTCAGCGTGCCGGTCGCATCGGGGATCAAACACGTCGCGTTGTAAGCGAAGTTCTGTTCGAGCGACGAATGCTTGTAGAGGTACGCCATGACCATCTCGGGGTCGGCGTCCTTCTTGAGGTCCAGCACGATCCGCAGACCGAGCTTCTCGCTGGTTTCGTCGTTGACCGTCAGTACCTGTGGCAGATTGCGACCTTCGACAACCTCGCCCAACTGCGTCATCAGTGAGCCCGTGTCCACTCCATACGGAATCGAGTAGATCACGATGCGGCTGGGGACTTCTTGCCGCTTCTCTTTGTCGAACCGCCACTCGCCGCGGACTTTGATCGAGCCGCGGCCCTCTTCGTACATCAGTCGCAGCGTCGTGCGATCGCTCATGATGCGGCCACCGAGCGGGAAGTCCGGGCCTTTGATGTACTTCATCAGTTGCGCGACGGTCACTTCACCTTCCGCGTCAATCAGGTACAGACAGGCTCGCAAGAGTTCTTCCAGATTGTGCGGCGGAATGTTCGTCGCCATGCCGACCGCGATGCCGGAGACGCCGTTCGCCAGCAAGTTCGGATACCGCGCGGGCAGCACGACCGGCTCTTGCTTGCGAGCGTCGTAGTTCGGACGCATCGCGACCGTGTCGAACCGCAACTCGTTCATGAGCTGCTCGGAGATCGCCGTCAGCCGAGCCTCCGTGTACCGCTGATGCGCGGGAGGCAGACCCATGATCGAACCGAAATTTCCCTGGCCATTCACCAGCGGATATCGCATGGTGAAGTCTTGAGCCATGCGGACCAACGCGTCGTACACCGAAACGTCACCGTGCGGGTGATAGTTGGCCAGCGTCTCACCGACGATTCCCGCGCACTTCCGCGGTTTGTTGGCGGCCAGCAGCCGCAACTCCTCGTACATGGCGTAAAGGATGCGCCGCTGCACCGGCTTCAAACCGTCGCGTACATCGGGCAACGCGCGCGACATGATCACGCTCATTGCATAATTTAGGTATCGTCGGCGGGTCTCTTGGCTGATCGAGACGTATTGCACCTGACCGCCATCTGCCGTGCTGCGGCCGGATTCATGGACATCTTCGTCGTGCTGCGGCACGGGTTTCTCCTGGTTGGTCTTATTTCGGGCGGACGTTCGCGTAGCCGGACTCTCCGAGTCTGTGAATCTTTCGAGCCGCGACCGTCAGGGAGTGTGACGAACAAGGACTTATGACCGCTCCCTGACGGTCGCGGCTCAATTCCTTCACAGGCTTTCCGAGTCGGGCACATTCGCACGTCATTTGGCTCGACTCGAATAGTCAGGGCTACGAATTTGGCTGTTTGGGCAAGTTTCGCCGAGGTGGCGGGCGTGAAATTCTAACGATTCTTCCGGCTTTGCAACCTTCGGCGACTTGTCTGAATAGAGCAACCTTTCAGCGAGTAACGGCTATGCCGGGGATTCACGGCCGGTCGTCCTCAATACGTTCGGAATAACCGTCAAAACCGGACCGGCAAGGTCCGGATAA
Organism: Planctomyces sp.; assembly: GCA_043775215.1. Taxonomy (GTDB): domain Bacteria; phylum Planctomycetota; class Planctomycetia; order Planctomycetales; family Planctomycetaceae; genus SXKJ01. The sequence goes on from JAYVSP010000814.1 coordinate 3,840, forward strand.
CCGATTCGATCAAACATCACACAAACGTAGCACGGGCGGCTGTGCGATTTCCATTGAGATTTTCTCAGGCGAGCCGCCTGAACTACGGGACTCGGACGATGCCGAAAGGGCGAAACATGCACAAGCCAGCTTTGTTGTCTCTGGTCGTCACGCTGCTTCTCGCAACGGTCACGACCGACGCTTTTGCCGATCACTGGGCCTATATTCCGCTGGGGCCTCGACAGCCCTCCGGCGCGCAGAACTCCGCCGCTCCGGCAAACGGAGCGGGTGTCCAGCAAGGCAATGGAGTGGTGTCTCGAGGCGGCGCGAATCTTGGACAAAACGGCCCACCGCCGATGCCGCAACGCTATCCACAAATGCACGCTCCGATGTACCCGACCCCGGTACCGAACGTGCCGGCATATGTGGGCGGCACGGTTATTACCAACCAGGCTTTCGCACCGCAGGAGATGCTCTACGCCCATGAATACAAATCGCTCTACCCACCGTTTTACCACAAGGTCGGCGGTACCTGGTGGTGGACGCCGTGGGGCATTCAGTCGCACGACCGATGGGAACTGCAAGGAACCGAAGTGAAAGTAAAGTACCGTAGCAGCTTCGCTCTATTCTCCGGATTTTGTCCGCCAGTTGGTCGGTAGCGCGGCGATACTGCAAACAATGTGGCACGACGCCCCGCGTCGTGAATCTTTCGAGCCGCGACCGTCAGGGAGTATGACGGACAAGGACTTCAGACCGCTCCCTGACGGTCGCGGCTCAATTCTTCATAGGCTCTCCGCGTCGTGATTTGCGATGCGGAGAATCGCACCACAATGTAATCCACTCATCACACTCACACGGACGTGGGGACTGAATCATGGTGTCAGAAATTATTTTTCGATGTGTCGCTTGGATGCTGATCGCCGGAACCACAATGCTGGGACTCGGCGAAACGCTGAGTGCCGCGGAACCTCAGCAGCCTCAGTGTTGTGACACGGTCTGCCCGCCATCAACAGTCATAAACTCAGGTGGTGAGCCCGGTGTCTGCCGCTTGCGGGACAAGTGGCGTGGCTCCTGTCATTCGTGCCTCCACCGCGCGGGAGAGGTTTGTGAAAAATGTCGCGGGCAGTCCAATTGCTGCCGCCCTCACTGCTCAGACTATGACTGTTCGATCTGTGGCCAATTGCAAATGCTGCACGACCAGAATCAGCACAATTGCAATATTTTAAGTGCTCACTTGCATGGCAAACTGGCATACTTCACGCCGATGGGCAATGGCGGCGAGGGGGTTTCCAAGGTCGGTTATTATCAACTCGTCTACCCGGCGAACCCGAACTACTCGGATCCACGAGACGCAAAGGTCTATGCAGCGCAAGGCTGGGGTGTTCCGATGTCCGTGCCGCTGGCTCCGAACGTGCGTTACACGATGAACTACTCGACTGGCATGCCGGCGAGCCGCCTGACTCCAATTTCGTACAGCCCGCAATGCGGCCCGTAAACGATACGACGACCAGCCGAAGGGTCTAAGCCACAATCAAGCGATGTCACACGCACCCCACCGAGCTTGCCTCGGTGGAATCGGGCTTTTGCACTACGAGCCTCTTCACTCGAAATCTCAATCGCCGCTTGGATCAGGTCTAAGCCACATCTACCTCCAATGACTCTCTTGCACTTTCAAGGAAATCTTCATGAAGACCACGTTGCTTAAAGGACTGAGCATCGCCGGACTTTGCTGGCTGGCCGCGACCGCTGGGCCGTCGGCCAATGCGGGGGCTCCCTGTCCGAATTGTCCGCCATCATCCGGTCCAGGATACGCGCGTACTTGCAACACGGATTGCTGTCTGAAGCCAGCGATCAAGTGGCTGGTGTGCCCGCGCTATTATATTTTGCCACCCGATTATGGCTGGAATGCTCCAGTCAAAGTTCCGGTTGCCCGCAATGGAGTCACCTACTACCGCTACTGGCCCGAACACTGGTACGGCACCGGCTCATCAAAATCAGGCGAGTATCGCACTTATCCGACCGTCGCCAATCCCACGGATACGACGCAACTTGGTTACACGTATCAACACGTTCCGACATGGCAGTCACAACCATCCCGGCTCCCGGCAGATCCAGTTCCTTCACAGTGGCACGTGCGTGAATCGCATCAGGGTTACTATGGAAACTATCACAGCTATTTCACGCCGATTCATCCTCGCCAAGCGGCCGGCCCCTATGCCGCCGGTCCGCATGTTGTCACACCGATGAGTCCGACCCGGGCACCGTGTTTAGTCCCGCCCAACCCCGAGCCGACTGAAGCGCCCGCTCCGGCACCGGCCGATGAGGCACCCGCCGCCGATGCCCCACCTCCCGCAGAAGAGCCCCCCACCGCGCCGCAAAATCTGAACATGAATCCGGGTATTCCGGCTCCCGCTCCTCCCGCGGAGGAGAAGTCAGCCAGACGATCGACGCAGAATTCCTTCGCGAAATTACGCCGGTCATGAAACGATCTTTGCCGGTCATGAAGCGATCTTTGCCGGTCACGAAACGATCTTTAAGGAGTGCGGCGATGCGTCGCCGCACTCCATTGCGACAGAGCCGCTTTCCTTTCGCTGGAACGAGCAAGCTTCAAAAGGAGTGACAAATGGGACTGACGCTTGTAGTGCTGCTCTGCATCGACGGACTGGCTCTGTTCGGTCTTATTCAGAAATGCATGTCTGACTTTCGCCGGCGCGGGACACGAGCCCGAGTTCCCGCACGCGTGCCACTGATCACTCTTGGATCAACGCGCCGCCTTTCTTTTCCAGATGCGTGTTCCAACGTTCGACGGCAACGCGGCGCTGACCAGGCGGAATAACTGGCGAGTAATCGTGTTTCAGGCCGGTCAGTCTCTGCATGTGCCAAAAAGCCAATTCGCGGATCGCCACTTGTTCGTGATCCAGCCAATTGACGAGCATTCGCGACGTTGCCGGATTCATTGCATCCTGATGGTTGAATCCCCACAGCAACCGATAAATCGCCTCGGCATCGCTGGCGAGCAGATGTCGGGCAAGTTCCGCCCTCAAGAGCTGTCGGTTGCGTGCCTCAATCGGCAACCACTGACGCAAGCCGAAGATGGCCGCCAGTCGCGCTTCCCGATGCTCGGCATGAACCAGTGCTTTGACCAACGGCGAATAACTGTCGGTCAATGCGAGACACTTGACTGCTAATTCGGAAATTGCCGGCCGAGGATTATTAACAATAGCTGGCACACTCAATAAGAGTGGTTGCTCGGGATCGAACTCTTTCTCGAACGGAATATTGTACAGCCGTTTCTGTTTTGCGGCGTATCGCTTCGGGTCCGCTTCCAGCCAGTCCGGCAAGAGCAGTTGGCTGGCCCGTCCGATCTCGCTGGTTTTGAGATTCGGCGTCAAGTCGTCGGTGATGGCCAGAAAGCCCGGTCCTTCGACAGTCGCGGTTTTGCCATCTGCTATTGTGAATCGAACGGTCCCGCGCGCCACATGCAGCGCGGCTGAGTAGCCGGGCGCGTTGGGTTCGACTTCAAAATGAAATGGCTCGCGACGACGTACCTCCAGTCCGCAGAGCGCGTCATCAGAAGCCAGTTCCAGTCGATGCTGTTGCCCGCGCAGCGCGATCGCAATCGACAAACTCTTGACGCGATTTCCTGCATCATCTACCGCGGCAGCGTCGTCACCGACGGGGGGCAGTCCCTTCGCCTCGAAGATCAGTGCTCCCTGAGCAATCTCGAAACCGAACGATGCTTTATCGGTCGGCTCCAGGCAGATCACCGCAGTGCCGCCAAGCAACGCGACCTGACACACGTCATCTCCCACGACGAAGTCCGATCGAAACGGCTCTGGACACGCCAAGCGATCGTTGGCTTTCAGTTCGGTTCGCCGAGGCAGTCTGAGGAAGTCGCCGACCGCATTGTCAAAGTGCAACAGCACCCCTTCGTTCTTCACGTGGTAGACGATCTTGGATGCCGACAGCGGCACTGGTTCCGCCTGTTTGGAAGAGACGTCTTCGGTCGCCACGTCCGGTTTTGCCGCGGCGTTGTTGAGATTTTCGGGCTTGGCTGGCTTCACGAGCGGATCGTTCGACACAGCCGCAGCCACCGGCCTATCCGGAATCAACTCGGCCACATTCGTCTTGGGTGTGGCAGGCTTTGTCTCTTCGACCGGCACGTCTTGATCCGGCACTAACTCTTTTGGTTGGTTTGAGCCATTGGCCGCGATGGCTGGCAGCGCGACGTCGTCGTTTACTGCGGGTTCTGGCTTGTCCGCTTGCGCGAGCCGCCGGTCATCAGGTGGGAGTGCCGCGGCCCCGTTTGGCGTTGCCGGTCGGAAGTGATCTTCGATCGTCGGATCATACCTCAGCAAGCCGACCCAGCCGATAAGAATCAGCAGCATGAGCACCAACACTCCGGTGGGTCGCCAATTCGTTTTGGGCCGCAGGTATTCGGGCAGAACGCGATCGACTTCTCCGTTGCCGGTTGGACTGACGGCCACGGCAATCGTCGGGATCGGCAGATACTCTGAGCCGGTCGCCCGCTTGCCGAGCGAATCGCTCGCAGTGACCGTATCGCTCGCGGCAACCGGTCCCAGGGCATACATGCGGGTCCGAGTCTCAGGCCGCACATCGACCGGTTCGCCCAATACGAGCGTGAGGATTTGGTGGCAGGCGGCGACCTCCGCCAAATGCACGTCCGAGTCGAGGCAAATTTTTTCGACGTCGGCAATTTCATTCGGCGCCAGTTCATTGTCGAGATACTCGGCCACGACGTTCGGTTCGATCCCCGCCCCTTTACCGAAGAGGTCCGGTGCCGACAGCCTCCGTCGCCGCATCACCTCTTTGATCCGATCGACTAACGCCGTCGCATAACCACTTTCCGTCAACTTTTGCCCCAGTTCTTTCGCCTGTTCCGGCGGCAGAACGTCATCGAGATATGCCAACAGGGTTCGCAGTGTGAGTCGCATGGCGAGTTCCTTCGTCGTCGTTTTGTTGGTGCGTTCGGCGGTGAATCCCTTTGGTCGTTGATGTCCTTTTCTTCCCTTTCTTCAAGGGACGAAATCGACTCAAAGGACCAAAGTAAAAAACACGCACGACGCACACGAGCTGTTACTCAATAGTGGCAATCCGCACGAAGTTTCGTACAACTCGTTGACAGATTTTCCAAAATTCAAGGACCGCCCCGATGACGACTATTCTCGCCCGACCTTCCCGTATCTCCTGTCTTGCCGTTGTCATGGTGTTCGCCATGAGTTGCCTTTGCCCAAAAGCTGCACGCGCGGACGACGACAAACCGTCTAACCCCCGTCCGCAACGGTTGCTGCTCATCGGACAAGGCCCGGACGGATCGCACGCTCGGACGACGCACGAGTACTTCGCGGGAGTGAATCTCGTCGCGAAATTGCTCCGGTCGCAGCCGAATCTGGAAACGATCACCGTCAGTGCGGACGGCGAATGGCACGACGGACCGCAGTTGCTCGATCAGGCTGATGGAGCGGTGTTGTTTGTCTCTGAAGGTGCGAAGTGGCTTTCGGCCGACACCGCGCGGTTGACGGCCGTTCGCGATCTGGCGAAGCGCGGCGGTGGGCTGGTTGCGCTGCACTGGGCGACCGGCACAAAAGCCGCCAAACCGATCGAGCCGTTTGTGCAACTCTTCGGAGCCTGTCACGGCGGGCCTGATCGGAAGTTCCAAGTGCTCGACGTCACACCGGAACTGGCGAGCGACACGCATCCGATTTTGAGCGGCGTGCTGCCGGTCGCAGTCCATGAAGAGTTCTATTTCGGTCTGAAACTCGCGGTGAAGAACGGTGGCGTCACACGCTCTGAAGCGGAGGCCGCGATCACCCCGCTGCTGCGCATTCCCGTTGATGGCGAGCATCCCATTGTCGCCTGGTGCTGGGAACGGCCCGACGGAGGGCGTTCGTCGGGATTCACGGGACTGCACTTTCACGACAATTGGAAGCACGAGTCCTACCGCCGGCTGATCGCTCAAGCGGCGCTGTGGACATTGAAACGCGACGTCCCCAAAGCGGGGTTGCCCGTGGAGATTGACGCCGGGGACTTGGCGTTGCCCACTGCGAAGCCCGACTAAATCGTTGTCTGGGCAGCCCACGAGACAGCCACTAACATCCCCCGTTCCGAATGTGTCGGGCCAACGGCGGACTTTCTTTCCTCAGTATTCAATTCAATTTAGACGGACGGAACCGGTTATGGCTTTGGACGTGTACTCCCAGTGCCCCTGCGGCAGCAATAAGAAGTTGAAGTTCTGTTGCCACGGCCTTGAAGCGGACATTGACCGCGTGATCCGCCATCAATCGGCCAAGCAATACAGCCAGGCGTTGCAACTGCTGGCCGCGTTGGAGCGACAGCATCCGCAGAGTGCGTGGGTCAAGAACCTGGCCGCCTTTACGCTGATGATGGATCGCCGCGGACCCGAAGCGAAGGTTCCCTTGGCCAAGGTGCTGGAGCAACAGCCGGACAATCTGTATTCAATCTCGCTGTTCGGCTTGGCGTCGTTTCTGTCGGATGGTTGGAAGACGGCAAAGATGGCGATCCAGCGTGCGTTTCAACGCTGCTCGGTCGAGTACCCACACATCGTCTACTTCCTGGCGCGGTCGATCTCCGAGTTCATGGCGAATGTCGGTAGTCCGTTGGCTCATCGGCAGTACCTTGCGCTGGCGATGCGGCTGGCCAACGAAGAAAACCGCGAGAATGTGTTTGTCGAGCTGATCGAGTTCGACGGGAATACCAAGATCCCATACATCCTGCGCGGCAGTCATGATCTGGTTCCCGTCGCCGGGGAAGTAGCCTTTGAGAAAGAAGTCCGCAAGGGTGTGAAGCTGGCATTTCTCGGCTGCAACGAGGCAGCGGCGGGCATCTTCGGCAAATTGGCTGAAACGTCCGAAGGGCAACTCGCTGGTCGAAGTGGCGACGAAGCCACTCAGGCGCGAACGGCTGTGGCCAGTTTGTGGTGGAACGCGGGGCTGTGCCGAGCATGGGATGGAGACGAGAAGTCCGCAGCCGAAGCGCTCCACCGTTCTGCACGCCACACCGACGACTTCGAGTCGGCGGTCGAATGCGAAACACTGGCTCAAACGCTGGAACGCCGTGGGAACCGTGAAGGAACTCATCGCGTCGTGCAACGCGGCTACAAAGTCAAAACGGTCTCGAAGCTGCTGACATTGTTGGATTCTGTTCCATTGTGCGTGCGGCAACCGCAGCAGGACGCTCAGGCATCCAATACGCGGCAGCGGCCGACGGCTACCTATCACGTGCTCGACAAATCGCCGGTCAGTGGCCCGGACGATGCGGCGTACACGCTCGACACCGTACCGCGCGTCATTGCCAACTTGGTGGTCTTCGCCACTCCCGAATCCGCGACAGTGGAATCGTCAGGGTTAGCGATCATCGGAATTGAGGGGGAAACCTTCATACAAGCGGCGGAGAAAATCGAAGCGGCCGCCGGTGAAGTGCTCGAAAAGGTCGAGATCCCTGGCAGTGAAGATGGCCTCATTGTGAATTCGATGTTCGAGAAAGAATACCTGCCGTTGCAGTGGCAACGACAATACGAGCCGTCCACGCCGCTGGGTATTGTTCGCCGCATCAACCGCGAAGTCTGGCGCCGATTCCTGGATCGTGAATGGCCGGAGACGCCGCTCTTGCCACTTGGCGGCAAGACTCCTCAACAAGTGACTGCGGACGAGTCGCTACGAGTTCCTCTCGCCGCGGGCTTGAACCAGCTTGATATGTACGCCGACCGTTGTGGCTTGCCCTACGACGTAAATGTCGGACGAGCGACTTTTGGCTTGCCCCCCGAGCAGCCGCTGGAAGTCAGTGGTCACTCCAATGTCGGCACGCTGTCGATCCTGCAATTTGCTCGGTTACCCTTTGCGAAGTTGGATGACACGCAACTCATCGCGGCCTTCAAGCGGGCAACATTGATCCAGCACAAAGGCAGCCTCAAGCCACTGCTTTTGCAGATCGTCGAACGCAAAAGCTGCCACGACAAACTGGACATTTCACGCGTCTATCGGTTCCTCTCGGACATCAGCTCGCTGCTGACGGACTCGTCCGAGGCAATCCAATGGCTGGACAAAGAACGCGAACGTGCCGTGCCGGTCACCGAGCAATTCGAACATGAACTCGATTGCGACATGCGTGAACTGCGTTATCGGCTCGATATGCCGCACGATGACGCCTGCAATCGCCTGCTCCGTCGCCTGTGGGAACATTACGGCACGAAAGTGCCCGAACTGCGTTCTTACGTGAGTCAGATCGTGCATCACTACCGCGTCTCCGCCCCGTGGATGACCGACGGCAGTCCCGGCTTGGCGAGTGTCGGTGGCGCGGTGACCAGCGGAGGCATCTGGACTCCCGACGCAAATGCCGACCAGCCGGCAGCGGCCGGCAAACTGTGGGTGCCCGGCTCGTGAAATCCCAATGTCCAAATCCCAATGTCCAATGAATCGCCCCAAAAACCAATCTACCGGTCATAAGGACCGGCGCAGAAATAACTGTCAAAAGTAGCTGAACTCGCCAGAGTTCAGATCCGAAGTCTGGCGACTTCGGCTACGACAGTTATTGATGCGCCGGTCCTCACTCAATCGAAAGACGTGACTGTGACAACTTGAACGACTCGATCGGCGCGAGAAGTTTTCAGTTGGGATTTGGAATTTCATTGGACCTTGGGATTTGGATTTATTCCACTTACCTCCCCGTCGCCATGAAATTTCCCGATCGTCCCTCCGTGATGCGACGCGCTCTTGAGCTGGCGGCTCAAGGCCAGGGATTCGTCGAGCCCAATCCAATGGTCGGGGCGGTGCTGGTTGATGAGTCGTTGCGACTGTTGGGCGAGGGTTGGCATCAGACATTTGGCGGACCACACGCGGAGGTTGTGGCGATCCGCGATGCTGAAGCTCATCGCCGTAAACGACGATTGAAGGACGCGACGCTGTTCGTGTCGCTCGAACCGTGTTGCCACTTCGGCAAAACGCCACCGTGTACTCAGGCAATCCTCGCCGCCGGAATCCGTAAGGTTGTGGTCGGCCGCACCGATCCATCGCCACATGCCAACGGGCAAGGTCTCGCCGAATTGCGTGCTGCTGGTATTGAGGTCGAAGTCGGATTGCTGGAAGTCGAGGCGAAGCGGCTCACGGCACCGTTTGCCAAACGAGTTATGACCGGCTTGCCGTATGTCATTGGCAAGTGGGCGATGACGTGGGATGGCAAGATCGCCACACGTACGGGCGACTCGCAATGGATCAGCAATGAGGCTTCGCGTGCCGTCGTGCATCGCATGCGCGGCCGAGTCGATGCGATCATCGTGGGAGCGGAAACCGCACGCCAAGACGATCCGCTGCTGACCGCTCGTCCTCCCGGCCCGCGTATCGCCACGCGCGTCGTGATCGATTCGATCGCGTCACTACGGAGTGACTCTCGGTTGGTCCAATCCGCTCATGAGGCACCGCTGCTGATCGTTTCCGGTCCCGATACTCCCGCGCCCAACATCGCGCGGCTGCAAGCGGCAGGCGCGGAAGTTTGTATTTTGGGCGGCGACCCGGATCGAGGTTCATCACCCACTTCGGCGAAGGATCTCAAGCAGATTCGGCACGTCGATCCGCGGCAATTGCTGGCCGAGCTGGGGCGGCGTGGCATGACCAATGTCTTCGTCGAAGGGGGCGGAGCCATCTTGGGAGCTTTCGCCGACGGTAACTTGCTGGACGAGGTGCATGTTTTCCTCGGAGCCATACTGATCGGAGGACAAGCCGCTCCCAGTCCCGTCAGCGGCCTCGGCTGCGGTACTCTGTCACAGGCACTGACGCTGGAAGAGGTGCAGGTCGAAGTGCTCGACGGCGACGTGC
>JAYVSP010000815.1:0-7240 GCA_043775215.1 Planctomyces sp.
CGAGTACGTCACACTCTACGAACGGGCGCTCGCGCTCCGTTCGTAACCAAGCTCTCCAGAGCTTGGGATGTCGTCACGAGCTTCATCCAATCTTTGGCCAGATTGGCTACGGGTTCTGATGGCACGCCGACAGCGACAGAAATTCGAACGCCAGGTTTGCGGCCAGAATCGACGTGATCTGACTGGGATCGAACGGTGGCGAAACCTCGACCAAGTCAAAGCCGACCAGATTCAGTCCGCACAGTCCGCGCACCAGTTGCAGCATCTGGTGGCTCGAAAAGCCGCCCACTTCGGGAGTGCCGGTGCCGGGAGCGAACGCGGGATCGACGGCGTCGATATCCAGCGTCACATACACCGGCTTAACGCCGACGGTCTGGCGAACCTGTTCAATAATGGATGTGACTCCGCGTGCAGCGGCTTCGTCAAACGTGATCATCTGGGCGCCGAACCGCTTCGCATCCGCATAGTCTTGCGGTCCAGCGGTGGGGCCGCGGATGCCAATTTGGAAATAAGCGGATGTGTCGATCAAGCCCTCTTCGATGGCACGGCGAAATGGCGTTCCGTGACTGAATTTGTAACCGGGATACTCCTCGTCCCAAGTGTCGGGGTGTGCGTCGAAGTGAACGACGGCCAGCGGACCATGCTGAGCGGCATGGGCTCGCAGCAACGGCAGCGAAATCGAGTGCTCGCCGCCGAGTGCAATCATTCGACATCCGGCCTGCAAGATAGTCCGCGCGGTCGTCTCAATGGCCCGATGCGTCGCCTGAATATCGACGGGCACGACATCGACATCCCCGAAGTCGATGATCTTCAACCGCTCGAACGGCGCCACAGCCAGAGCGTTGTTGTAACCCCACAACAACAGCGATTGCTCGCGAATGCCACGCGGGCCGAAACGAGTTCCACCTCGATACGACACGCTGCCATCGAACGGTACACCGACAATCACGACATCAACACCGGCTAGGTCGCGTGTCTGCGGCTGACGTCCGAAAGTGGCTATCCCCTGATAGGGTTGAGCGGCGAAGGGTGAGGTCATCGGCAAATTCTCGGTGGGACTCTTCGAGCTTGGCTCGGATGTCGGCGTCAATGAGTTTGTCGTTCGGCGCCGTCTTGAATTTCAGATCGGTCAACGTTTCGAGTCCTGGATTGAAATCCTTTTTGAAACTCCGCCGCAGGTCCTAGGCTTGGTTGACCATGTTCGCTCTCGTCTCGGGCCACCCACACGATCGGCGTCTTAGCTAAGGACCGGCGCAGAAATAACTGTCGTAGCCGAAGTCGCCAGACTTCGGATCTGAACTCTGGCGAGTTCAGCTACATCTGACAGCTCCGCTTGTGAACATTGACACTATCTGACTTGTTGAGTCCAAGCAATCTGCATCGCTTGTCGTGAGCGGTCTGCTCGTCAGGATTGTAGCCCGTTTTCGCCGAGGACGGACTTCACTTCTCAAATGCGGACCGGAACACCACGTTCGGCCATAAAGCGTTTGGTTTCGGCGATGGTGTACTCGCCGTAGTGGAAGATGCTGGCGGCGAGAGCGGCGCTGGCGTTTCCGGCGGTCACGGCTTCGTACAGATGCCGCGGGCTGCCGGCACCTCCACTGGCGACGACCGGAATCTTCACGGCATCTGCCACGGCACGCGTGATTTCTAGGTCGTAGCCGTCCTTCGTACCGTCGGCGTCCATGCACGTGAGCACGATCTCGCCCGCTCCCAGCCGTTCCACCTCGCGAGCCCACTCGACCGCCTGCAATCCGGTCGGAATGCGTCCGCCGTTGATGTGGACGTCCCAAAATTCCCGGCCGTCCTTTTGAACGCGCTTCGGGTCGATGTTCACGACCGTGGCGCAACTTCCAAACTTCCGAGCGGTCTCGGTCACCAGTTGCGGCGTCCGCACGGCGGCCGAATTGATGCTGACTTTTTCCGCTCCTGCTTGGATCAGCCGAGTCACGTCGTCAATGTTGCGAATTCCGCCGCCGACCGTGAACGGCATGAAGATCGTCTCCGAGACGCGGCAGACGACATCAATCATGATTTGCCGGGCTTCGTGACTGGCCGTGATGTCGAGAAACACGAGTTCGTCGGCACCCTGCTCTTCGTACCGAGCAGCCACCTCGACCGGGTCGCCAGCATCACGCAGGTTGAGAAAGTTCACCCCTTTCACAACGCGGCCGGCATGCACATCAAGGCACGGAATAATTCGTTTGGCAAGCATGGTAATCTCATGAGAAGCCGAACAATAATTGAAATGACACAAACCCGACGCGTCACCGAGGGCGAACGCTCTCTCGACATTCTTCGCGGCGGAGCGTCCGCCTCGTTGACACGTCGGGTTATTTTCACGCGGGCAGGAATGACACATTCATCAGCCGGAACGCGTTTGCGTCCGGTTGGATTTCGCGAGAAACCGGCGCTAGTGCTGCGTCAACACTTCATTTTCGGGTTCAGTCAATCAGCCGGAACGCGCTAGCGTCCGATTCGAGAGTCGATCGACGTTCCGAACCGGACGCTAGCGCGCGCTAGCGCGTTCCGGCTGATGAATCTCACCCGAATTCTTAGGTTTGACGCAGCACTAGTGCCCTGCGGCTGATTGAGTGCGTCATTCAGCCCCGCGCGAAGAATAGTTTGAGGATCGGCATGCCCGGCAGGAAGGCTATCGTGAGATGGAAGCCTAAGATTTCCAAAAGGCTTTCGGGAAGTCCGACAACTTATTTTCTGGGGCCACCCCGGATATGCTGAGTTGTCCCTTTCGGGCAGACTTCGCGGCGAGAGTCCTTGATGCCGTGACTTTGTTGCAGGTGTGTTAAGTTTTGTAGCCACGCTCGCCAGAGTGTGGGCGTTGTGCGAGTTTACCCACGCTCTGGCGAGCGTGGCTACGGTCTGAGGCGGAGCCTCTCTAGGCGTTCGTCACATCATGTCGTTATCCCAAACGTGGTTTGTGCAAACAATGTTCGGCGCAGTGCTCGGCCCAATGCCGGACGATGCGCTGGCCGAAATGGTCCGCACGGGTGCATTGATACCCAGTGACTTGGTACGCCACGGTCCTGATGATGAATGGCATCCCGCGTCGGATATTCCGGGTCTATTCCCTGAATCGACTAGTCCTCAAATGGAGTCCGGTCCGACAGCCGAAGAGATCGAGGAGATGACGCCGCAGATCAGCTCCGACGGCTCATTCATTCTGAAGCCGCCGAAGCCGCCAAGCCCCGTCCCAATCGCGCCCGTGCAGGAGCCAGCTCCGCCCTCCGTGCCGCTGCCGCTTATGGCAAGCCTGCCTCAGCGCGCGGAAGAGAATGATCTCATCGCAAACTGGAAGGCGCAACGGGGTCAAACGCGTGAGCAATTGACGTTGAACTCGCTCGCCCACGAGATCGAAGAAGCACGCGACGCTTCTGTTTTGGAGCCGATTCCCGATCTTTTTGCGGACGATTCAAGTCCAGACATTGGCGAGCTGTCTGTCGAACCACCACGGCGTTCCAAGGTCGAACGTCCGTCATTCCTGTCGCTGATTGAGCCTGAAACACGCGGACAACTTGGCGAGACGTTTGCTCAGAAATGCCGGCGTTGGCAACGCAGCCTGCCGACGTGGCCGATCGGTGCGGCGGTCGTGCTCTTGCTGATTGCGGCGTGGTGGTATTGGCCCCGCTCGCAACGCGGCATCTACGACCGTTTGACAGGAGTCTGGACGGAACTGAAAACGCGTCGCACTGATTTCAAAGATAAAGCGGGCTGGGAAGAATTCCTTACGCAGGCTCAATCAGAAGTAGACGCCGATACGCAGTGGTTGGAAAAGCATGCCAGCGCGAAGGACCGCGAGAAGCAACTGTTGTTGTACGTTGCCAGAGACTGCTTAAAGCCGATGCTCCGCAAGCCACGCGAATTGGGGCTCGACCAAGAGAAACAATTGGTGATGCTGCTTCAAGCACTGGAACAGCATTACGTGCCCGGTACGGCACAGTCTCGCTCTGCCGTCAGCGACAAAAAAGGACCGCCGAAAAAAACCGACAAGCAAGGATCGTCGAAGAACGCTGATCCCGAAAAAGCCGAGTCGGGAGGAATCCTTGATCCCGCCGAACTGCGGCGTGCCCCCGATGCGAGTACGTCTAAGCCGCCATCGAAGTAGTCATGAACTTTGAATTTCATTGAGCCCCTGCCGACGGAGGCGCGGAAAGGGCCGCAACCCAACTGGCCTCATTCCTTTGCCCCCATTCCTTTGCCAATTCGCTGTGTTCTTTTGAGTGGCAAGGGAATGGGGGCAAAGGAATTGAAGGTTCCTCGGTCTCGATTCTCATCCAAAACCGTCTTACGAAAACAAGATTCTCACCGTTTGCAGCGCGAAGAAAATCGCTTCCTCGACCAGCGACAGAAAATCCTGAAGAGACAAACAGGAAAGCGGCGATGGATCGCTGCACTCCAAAATGGTCTCATCGTGTCCGGCGGCCCAGCCAAGAACTGCCGGAGAACAACCGATTGGGGTCGGACATCTGCTTTTCTTCCGAAGCCGCGGGCATGATGACGGGAGGCGTTTGGCTGGTAAGCCTGGGACGGAATATCACCGCCAATAACAGCGGCAAATACCACAAGACGTATGTCCCCCCTTCCTGTGGATACCACAACTGTGTCGCCACAATGATTGCTGTTGAATGTCCCAACAGATGTTCCAAGTTCTTTTCGCGCGGGAGCAACGTCAGCAATCCCAGCATCACGAAGAACGCCACAATCACCGGAACGCGATACACGCCGTCATGATTGCTCCAGAATCCGACCGTCTCGCTATTCAGTTTCAGGCAGCTCCAGTCGATCGAGCCCAGAATCTGTTTTGTGAATGAGTGTGAATCGGCCGAAGTCAGCAGCAGGCTCAACAACAACACGGCCCCGACGCCTCCCAGCGCTAGCACGAATCGACCGGCTCCTTGCCGTCCGTAGAACACGGCCCACAGCGGCAATAGGAACACGGGAAACAGCAATGTGCCGCAGGCCAAGCCCATCAGGCTGCCAGCAACCAGCGGGTTTCGATAGGTCACGAACGCCCACACGATCAACGCCGCCGGCAACACGTGATTGACCTTGCCCACGTCGAACGCCGTACAGGGCAACAATAGATACAGCCCGGCCATCGCCAAGCCGGAATTCGCATCACCGAAAAGCCGCTTGCCGAGAAACCACAATCCCGCAACAACCGCGAGGTGCGCCAATACCGCGGTCGCTCGCGCGGCGATCTCTTCGACTGCACCCAAGTCTTCCGGCTGTTGCGATCCGCCGGCCACAAGTCCCGAAGTCTGCACGACAGGAGCGGCCAACAACCGCGCGGTCGGGCCGGGCTGGACTTCTTCCGTCGCCGGTTGTTCGGGAGTCGTATCCTGCCGTTTGAGCATTTCGGCCGTGCGACGAACAGTTTCGACTGTCGATTGCGGCGGCGGTTCGGTAATGACTTTACTCATCAAAAACAGGAACGCAGCGACGGTCAAGAATGCCATCCCCGCGAAGTTCAGATTCTGTTCCAACAGCGGACGCCGCTTAAACAGACTGTCGCTGAACAGTCGCGCCAGCAGCAGGCCGGTCGATACAAACAGCCAGACGTAACCCAATGAGTTACGTTGATACTGAACCAGCAATAGCCCCGGTGCCAGTGATAGCAGCAGTGCCAAGTCCAAGTTGCGCAACGACACAACTCGGTTGAAACGGAAGAAGACCGCCACGATCAGTAAAAACGACAGGTAAAACCACGTCGCGGCATTGACGGGGTAACCAGAAAGAATGACGTCCATACGCAGATGCTGGCGGAGTTTGGTGACTGACCGTTCTCAACGCCAGACGGCTCCTAAGTCGAGAAAGCGTCTCACGAACTCTCCGAGTCCGCCGCGCAATAATTCAGTTGAGCGCAGCCTCTTCGCCGCACTCCCATCGCTAATCCTCTGCAACACAAAGTGAGATACTTTGTGCCTTATCCTGACCGACGCGCCAGCGAGGCGAACGTTTTCACTGACTGCGAATTCGGAGCGTCTTGGACGTGTTTCGCCGTCGCGGGCGCGTCGAGTTCATGTGGTGTTGATCGGAATGGCTATCAGGATAAGCGAGTAAAGCCAACGTTCAATCAAAAACTTGACAACCCGACGGATTTCGGCACGTCCTCCGGTCGCACTCCGGAAGCGTCTTCCGAGGCCGAAAGGGGACCGCAGGCGTCGCAATTGGTGCCACTTGCAGGACGCGAATAAATGCTGCGACCCATTGCCACATTAGCAGTTACGGTCAATTCTGGACGCCGAACATTGTGGTGAGCTTGTGAAAAACGTAGGTGAATCGTCAGAGAGTTTCATCCGACGACGACCCATTCGGAACCGCGTCGCGGAGCGGAGCGACAGCGGCTAAGGGAAACCTCAGAGAGTTCCTTTCGACGACGGCACTCCGGTTTGCCGCGGGTCAATCGCAACCGCTTGTCGCAAGGCGCGAGCGGTTCCTTTGAAACATGCTTCGGAGATGTGATGGCTGTTCTGCCCATGATGCAGCACGAGGTGCAAATTCATCAGTGCGTTGGTCGCCACCGCTTCCCAAAACACCGGAACCAATTGCGAATCGAACTCGCCGATCTTCTCGGTCGGAAAGTCGACTCGAAATACGAACGCCATGCGACCGCTCAGATCGACCGCCGAAGTCACCAGCGTCTCTTCCATCGGCAGGATGATGCTGCCATAGCGAGTGATCCCCTGTTTATTGCCGAGTGCCTGTGCCAGCATCTTGCCGAAACAGATGCCTGTGTCCTCGACCGTGTGGTGATGATCGACGTGCAAATCGCCCTGAGCTTCGACCTTCAAGTCGATCAGCGAATGTTTGGCGAGCAGCGTCAGCATGTGATCGAAGAAGCCGATTCCGGTCACGATTTGGGCCTGGCCGGTGCCGTCCAAATCGAGCGACAATTCGATGGTCGTTTCGGCAGTCTGCCGACGAATGCTTGCGGTGCGAGGCATAGAATCTTGGTCCGAAATACATGTGTTGTGAGGGACATGCAAAGCCGAAAGTCGTTACTGAAAGCTGCCACTAAGCTTAGGACCGGCGCAGAAATAACTGTCCGATGTCGCTGAACTCGCCAGAGTTCAGATCCGAAGTCTGGCGACTTCGGCTACGACAGTATTGATGCGCGCGGCCTTAGCGGATCGTTTGCGGTTTGGCCTGAAGGGCCGCAACTCGAAAGCCCAGGGCAACGCCCTGGGGAACCGAACATCAGCAAATCTCAGCCCTGAAA
>JAYVSP010000816.1:0-10822 GCA_043775215.1 Planctomyces sp.
CCAATTCCGAAAAACCGAACACCCGACCCCGACCCCTCTTTGCTCCATTTCCATTGCGGTTGACGATCCCGATGCAACGCATTCTGCTGAAGTCCAAAATCCACCGCGCCACTGTCACCGACGCTCAGTTGCACTATGAGGGAAGCGTCACGATCGATCGCGAACTGATGGAGTTGGCCGATCTGATCGACTTCGAGCAAGTTCAGATTTACGACGTCAACAACGGCAACCGCCTGACGACATACGTCATCCCCGGCGATCCCGGCTCAGGCACGATCTGCATCAACGGAGCCGCCGCGCATTTGGTGCATCCAGGCGACCTAGTCATCATTTGCGCCTACGCGAACTACGAAGAGGCCGAAGTGAACCGTGCCCAACCGCGTGTCGTACATGTTGATGAACGCAATCGGTCAAAACACTGAACGTCAGATGACTTCACTACTCTTGCAGTTTGAAGTCATGCAAATAGGCACCGGCCGTGACATTGACTTTGAGCAACGCTTTTTTCGCGTCAGCATACTTTGAGGGAACAGAGGTCTTGGTGGCCTTTTCACCGATCCCGATACTCTTTGCATACTCATCGCTAGTGGTTGGAATTGCTGGAGGCTCGTCACTCATAATGAGGGCTATGTTCTGACCGATGCGCTCGGCATGTTCAAAGGCTGCGCGACACCCACCTCCCGCGGGAAAAGGCCCAGGCGACCAACATGGCTCGGACGGTGTTGTCGCAGCACATCCCAACCCATGCTCCGATCAAGCCGCCGTGCAGCACGATGCCGCATACGTATGCCAGAGTTAGCCGAACGCCGAAGACTCCCAGAAAACTAATGAGCATCGGCTGACGCGTCTCTCCCGCGCCTTGCAGAGCGAACGTGTAGACGATCGCGGCGACGAGCGGCACTTGGAACAAGGCGTTGAATCGAAATGCCTGTACTCCGACCGAGTGGACTTGCGCGTCTTGGTGCATCAGTTCGTAAATCGGCTGCGCGGCGAAAAAGAAGATCAGCGTCAGCACGACGGCAAAGAGGCCGCATTGCCACACTGCCTCGTGCCCGCCGGAGCGTGCTCGGTTCGGCAGGTTCGCGCCGAGCGATTGCCCGACCAGAGTCGCTGCCGCCATGCCCCAGGCACAGGCGGGCAAGTACGAGATCGCCTCGACCTGCATGCCAATCGCATGTGCCGCCAGGATCGCCGTCTGCTCACGCGGATCATCGCTCAACCGCGCAATGATCATCAGAAACCCAAGCTGTCCGATCCAGCGCAGCATGCCGTCGAAGCCGGCCGGCAATCCGATCTTCAAGATGCGCCGCACCGGGTCTCCGCGCAGTGACAATTCCCGCGGCAACAGCTTGAGTTGGACTCGCCCGCCATTCATGACCGCGATCGTTAGTAAGCCACCGATTACTCGCGCAATCACCGTGCCGTAAGCAATCCCGTCCAGACCGAACTTCGGCAGCCACCACCGATCCGGTGGCAAGAGCCATTCGGCCGGACCAACTCCCGATAGCAGCGTTGTCACGGTCATGTTGAGCAAATTGACGACGGCCAGAATCATCATTGGCACGCGCATCTGCCCGGTGCCGCGCAGTGCGGCGGCCCCCGCGACGGTGAGGCTCGAAAACAGATAGCCCGCGCCGTCGATCCGCAGAAATCGTACAACCTGTGCGGCTGTCTCGAAATCCAAATTCATCAGCCCGGCATACCAGGGAGCCGCACACCAAATCAGTCCGTAGACGCCGACTCCGACAACCGCGCCGAGTGCCAACGCGCGATTGGCCGCCTTGTTCGCCGCATCGAATTCTCCCGCGCCCCAATGCCGAGCGATCACCGCCACAGTCCCGCTGCTGACCAGCAAGAACAGATTCGACGCCAACCAGGAGATATACGCTGCCAAGCCGACAGCCGTCGTCGCTTCTTTGCTGATCCATCCGGAGAGATACGTGTCCGTGAATCCGACCAAGAAGCTCAGAAACTGTTCGACGAAGACCGGCCAAGCCAGCCGAAACATCGTCGCCCGTAGCGGAGCCGTGAGAAGTCCCGATCCCTGCGACGGCTCGTCGCCATTGGACGGCGGAACAATCGAGTGACCCTCGGATTGACCAGCGGTGTGGGTGCTGCCGTCGTCCATGATCATTTCTCGTCGAAGAAGAAAGTCACAGTTTACGGCAACTTCGTGTCGGTCCGTCGCTCGTCAGACGGCAACTCAAAGGAGTTCATCTCATTCGATCAGTATTGAGTCACTCATTGACAGAATGACAAATCAAAGAGCGAGGTCATCTGTCGGTCTGACGACGTTTCAGTTTTGCTCGGCCGCATCTTCGGTTTCGCGGCGGCTGTCTTCGACGGCGATGCGGTGCTCGTACAGTGGGCCGGCAATGCGGATCGGGTGAACATCCAAATGGATGTTGAGCACCGTATAGTCCTCGCCACCGTAGTCCTCGGTGTACCAGCCCTTACTATCGGCACCACGATAGAAGCGGAACTCAAATCCGTCGGAGGGCTGATGCCTGGCGTCCAGGCCGCTGAATGCCAGGCCGATGGCTTCGCCTTCTTTGTTGTCGATCAAACGGCCGAGCAAATCGGCCACCGCACAATTGCCTAAGATGTCGGTGTAAAACATGCGGTGATCGAAATAGGGATCGAAGCTATCCGAATTGGGGTCCAGCTTGATGTCATCCGTCTTCTCGTCCGCGGGAGTAACTTCTCGCGTTTGCAGATTGATCGAGTCGCCACGGTCCAGGTACGACAGCTTCACGTTTTTCAGGCTGAAACCCTCCGCCTTCGGATCGTGAGTGGCCTGCGAAATGTCCATGATCAGGACTCCCTTGTAGCCGATCACTCTGGCTTCTACGCCATTTTTTACGACCAAGGCGGTGTTCTCGTCCACGCCGATGCCGAACGGAATTCCCTGCGAGTACATCGCGACCAAAGCACGCGCGAATCGGCCGCGCACTAAACAGTGTTGTTCGACGAACCACTTCTCGTCGAGGAAGCCCAAACCGTCGTCAAGTTCTTTGCCCATCGTCACGTTGTTGCGCAGGATTTGCAGCGGTTGAGGAGCGCTTCGAAACATCACACGACTCATGATGGCCGCCCCCGCACTGGTGCCAGCGATGACGCCACCCCCGCGGTAGACCTCCCAAATGGCACGCAACATCGGAGTCTGTTTGCGATCATCGTCCAACAGCGCATCGACAATACGATCCTGAGAACCGCCGATGAAAAAGATTCCCTTCGCCGCACGCACGCGTTGGACGAATTCGTCATTGAACACGGCTTCGCGGACCTCTTGTTCGACTTCTTTCCAGGCGACTGGAACGAGGAACGGCTCGGCCCCGGCTCGCTGCAACGCCTGCACGACCTTGTTGCCTTGCTTCACGGGCGAGCCACTGGCGGTCGGGAATACGGCAATGGAAGCACCGTCACCGCCAGCCAGTTCCACGATGGTATCCCAGAGTTCGCGATCGCGGTAACGCTCGGACCCACCGATGATGACCAGCGACCCCTTCGGCGTGGAACGGTCTTCGGTTGCCGAGACCGGCACGATTTCGTTCGGAACGACGTCTGCCGCTCGCGCGGAGCTCAGCCCCAACACGAGCAGGCATAACCACACTGCGGGCAATCTCACGGCATTTTCCTTTCGACGGGAGCAAGACACACACAAACCCGGCCCTGACGGCGAGGGATCGCGCAGCCAGCTCTCCTCGGACCACGTCCTTGCGGTTCGGACGGCTCTGCGACAGAACCGCCAAAAGTAGATGTACTCCCCCATCCAAAGTGCGTCAATCGGGAAGTCCCCGTCGAATTGCTGGAGGGCGCACGACGCACTTTGCGCGGACTCGTTGTTGGAGTAGAGGTCGTTGGGAGGAAATCGACGGAGTTCGATTTCGGAGGAAGTTTTTAAGGAGGTCCAGGGATGCGACTCGAACGGTGGGGAAATCGAAGTTGACGCCGGAAGTGCGGCAGCGATTGGTGGAGTTGGCGGGGGAGGCTCGGGCGTTGGGCTATGGCCAGGCGGGCTGTCCGGAGTGGGGGACGAAGTTCGTCGAGATTGATAACGGCGTTGCCCGTTGGGGTAAAACCCAGTCACGCATCCGTTACCCAGGGATGAAATTGGCCTCGCACTCGCCTCGTTTCGTCATTCACAAACCCGCCTTGACCCTGTTTGATCAGTTGTCGTACTGTCCCGCCCCTTCCCGATCAGAACGTTGCCCCTTCGCGGCAATCCCTTCGAGTTCCTCCCCACGTCTCGTTCTTTTTCGCCCACCTCGAGTTGCTCACGCCCTCAGAAAGGTCCATCTCGATGACCCAACCAGGTCGCGACCGGATGGCTTGTTGCGTTCGACCTCGTCTCTTGGGGAGAGGTTGTTTCGCCGTGTTGGCCTGGCTGGCAAGCAGTCTGCTGCTTACTGGCTGCGCGTCGAGCGACATCATCCAAGCGGATAATGTGCCGCAGTGGTTGCAGGCTCCGACCATCGCGAACGCGAAAACACTCGACCTGTCCCGCTTGGCGACCGGTTCATACACGAATGACCTGATCGACCGCGGGGACGTGCTGGAAGTCACCATCAACACCGGGTTGAACGCGAAAGACAATATCACATTCCCGGTGCGAGTCTCTGACAACGGTCTGGCCGCACTGCCAGTGGTTGGGGAAGTTTCCGTCCAGGGTCTGGAACTGGAATCAGCCGAGGCGGCCATTGCGGCGGCGTGCGTACAACGTGCAATTTACCGATCACCGCAAGTCACGGTGACGATGAAAAAGCAGCGGACGAATCGCGTGATGGTCGTTGGAGCGGTGAAGAATCCCTCCATTTACAATTTGCCACGCGGCAGTTCCGACTTGCTCAGTGCCTTGGTCGCCGCGGGAAGTCTGGCCGACAACGCGGGCACATCGGTTGAAGTCCGTAATCCGCCGAGTACTCCCGGTTCGCAGCCCGATCGCATTGCCAACGGACTGGGTGGAACAGACAACGTCGCGCAGACCGGACATTCACAGCCCTTACCCGCGGCGGCAACGAAGTCAGCTCAGTCGGTTCGCGTTGATTTAGTGTCGGCGACGAAAATCGGATCCGGCGCCTATCCGTTGCAAGACGGCGCGGTCGTGAATGTCGAGCGGCGCGATCCACCACCCGTCCACGTCTTGGGATTGGTCCAAAAGCCCGGAAAATACGACTACCCGCTCGGCACAGAACTGCACCTGTTGGACGCCGTCGCATTAGCCAGCGGAGCCAGCAATCAAGGGGCGAACAAGGTTTTCATCATTCGCCATCCGCCCGGACAACCTCAGCCAACCGTGATTGAAGCGAGTCTGCGCGATGCCAAGCGGCGTGGCGACATGAATCTCAAGCTGGCTCCCGGTGACGTGGTGTCAGTCGAGCAAACGCCGGCGACGATGTTCATCGACACGATCCACCTCATTCGGTTCGCGATCGGCACCTCATTGACTCCGCTCTTGTAAGCCCGCAAGGAAGTTTCGCTCATGATTTCCGAAGCTAACCTGCTTGTTCCGCCGCCGACGCTGAACACGGCCAACGTGGTGTCCGGCATGATCCGCTATCTGCACGCGGTGCGCGTTCGGAAAGCCACATTGCTGGCGATGCTGATGCTCAGCGCCGCGCTAGGAGCCATCTATTACGCCACGGCCACTCGGTATTACGACGCACACGCTCAAGTCAATGTCCTGCGAACCGAGAACAACAACAGCACGCAAAAAGGGACTCAGCAGGGCGAGCACCGGCAAATTCTGGAGTTCATTCCGACCTATCAAAAAATCATCAGTAGTGACGTGGTATTGCGTGCCGCCTTGAGGGATTTGCCCAAAGAGTGCCAAGTCGATTTCAAC
The DNA here is from genome assembly GCA_043775215.1 of Planctomyces sp. GTDB lineage: Bacteria > Planctomycetota > Planctomycetia > Planctomycetales > Planctomycetaceae > SXKJ01. The sequence continues at coordinate 5,846 of JAYVSP010000816.1, forward strand.
GGCCTGTCTCCGGAACTTTGGGTCACGGCACTGAAGAACAACGTCATTGTCAGCAGCGAACGAGGCACTAGTCTGATCGATATTCGCTACCGTTCGCGCGACCCCAAGGCTGCGGCAGCCATCGTCGGCCGCATTGTCACCGAGTACACGTTGTTCGTGAACGAAACGAAGAAAGATAGCTCGCTGGAAACGTTGCAAAAACTGACCCAAGCCAAAGAGGAGGTCAGTCAAAAGATCGAACAGAAGGATCAGGAGTATCTGGACCTGCAACACGCGGCGGGAAGTTTTCTGAACGAGGAGGGCAAGCAGGTCAATCTTGGCGGAGCCCGCTTGGTCGAATTGAACAAGGCGGTGATCGAGGCACAGCGGGCGACGCTGGATGCCTGGGCGTTTCAGCAGGCCGTTTTGAATGCGTCGGCTCGCGGTGACGACATGGAACAGCTCGCGATGCAGGCCGTCGATTCGCTGGGTCAGGCGATGTTGGTCAAACTGCTGGGACTAGACAGCGAAGCATCGCGAATCGTGGCGAATTCCCACGAAGAACTGAGCCGGCTCCGTTCGGAATTGGTCAATCGCCGAGCCGTGTTGGGAGACAACCATCCGGAGATCCGTGAACTGTTTGAACAGATTCGCGTCCAAGAAGAGTTCGTTGGCCGCTACTACCAACAAGCCAAAGCCAACATGCAGCAACTCAACTCGACGGAACTCGGTCCACGCCTCAAGGTGATGGCTGCGCAGCGACTGCAGTATGCCTCGGGTCGGCAACAGTTACTGCAAGCTCAGCTCGATCAAGAGATGACCGCGGCTCAAGCCACCAGTGATGCCTCTGCCAAAATTGAACTGGTCGAGTCAGCACGCAAACGGTTGGTGGACTACGAAGAGTCATTGGTGGAACGTATCCGCGACCTCGATCTGGGTGTCGACGAAGGGATCAAAATTAAATTGACAAAGAAGCCGCGAGCTGCAAGCACGCCATCGTCACCCCGGCTGCTGCTGGTGGTCGCGGTCTGCCTGGTGTTGGGCTCGGGAGGTGGCTTAGGACTAATTTACTTGCTGGATATCCTGGATGACCGCTTCCGCTCGCCGGATGAACTGCGTCTGCAATTGGGTGTTCCCGTGATGGCCATGGTCCGCGCCATGCAGCCGACGGGTGGCTCCGGCGTCGACTCGATTCAATGCCACTCGCGGCCCAATGGTGTTGAGACCGAATCGTTCCGCACTCTGCGAACGGCAATTTCCTTCTCCGACCAGGCCAACCAACGCATCGTCGTGACCAGTACCGAACCGGGCGACGGCAAGACAACGGTCATGTCGAATCTGGCGATCGCATTCGCGCAATCGGGCAAGAAAACGCTGCTCATCGACGCCGATATGCGGCGTCCCGGTTTGACGGCAATGTTGAATTTGAAAGGCCATACTGGCCTGTCCCAATTGCTGCGTGAGGAACGGCCGATCGCCATCTGTGCGTCAGAGATGATCTTCGCTCAGATCGTACCGGGATTGGATGTGCTCTCGTCCGGCTCGCGACCCAACAATCCCGCCGAGCTTTTGGCGAGTGAACGCTTCTCCGAGTTGCTGGCATGGGCAGAAACGATTTACGACCAGATTTTGGTCGACGCGCCGCCGGTACTGGCAGTCGCGGACCCAATCATCATCGGTCGGATGGTCGACGCCGCCGTGCTGGTCGTGCGGCCTGACAAGAACCGCCGCCGCATGGTGATCCGCGCCGCCGAAGCATTTGCCGCCGTCGACGCCAACCTGATGGGGGTTGTCGTCAATCACCTGTCGGGCGATATGTCCGCAGATTATTACGGATATGGTTATGGATATGGTTATGGGTATGGTTATGGATACGGCTATGGCCACGATGACCAAGTCGCCGAGTCCGACGGCGAAGGCCGCGCCGAATCTGACAACGAAGACCTCATTGAATTAGAGCCACACAGCGCCGAAGAACCGAACGGCGAACACCGTCAGGCCGCGTAGGACTGCCCCATCAATAACTGTCGGATGTAGCTGAACTCGCCAGAGTTCAGATCCGAAGTCTGGCGACTTCGGCTACGACAGTTATTGATGCGCCAGTCCTTAGTGGCCGTTGCCGAGCCTCATCTCGAATACAAAATCTCAAATCATGCACACTGTTCATCACAACCGCTTGCCGCAGAGGCCCGAAGACAATCTCGCAGGTCGCTGGTCGGCACGGCTGGTGGATGTGTCTTTGCTGGCCAGTTTGTTCGTTGTGCCATGCCTCTTGGGAGGTCGGATCGCGCTGGGTCAGTTGGCGTTGGCGGTGTGTGCGGCGTGCGCGGCCTGGGGATGGTCTGCGGGAATTCTCTTGGGCCGGCGTCCAACCTGGACTGTGACGTGGGTTGAACCGCTACTGCTTGCGGTCATCGGGCTGGGATTGTTGCAAATCACACCGCTGCCTTTGATGTTGCTCAACGTTTTGTCGCCGCATCACCGTGCGCTGTTGCCGCTCTGGTCGGTAACTGCCGATGGCGGCAACCCATTGGGGGAGTGGCGAACGCTGTCGCTCCATCTGGGCGAGACGCGCGAAGCGTTGATCACGGGCCTGAGTTACGTGCTCCTGTTTTATGTGGCGACGCAACGACTCCGGCGTGTTCAGGACATCGAGCGAATGCTTCGTTGGGTAGCGAGTGCCTCGGCGGCGATGGCCTTGTTCGGCGTCGTGCAGTGGCTGTCCAACAACGGCAAATTCTTCTGGTTCTATGACTACCCGCTGACCGACACAGAGCATCGCTTGAAGGGCGCCTTCACGAATCGCAATCACTTCGCACAGTTTTTGGTTTTGGGCTGTGCTCCCCTGTTGTGGTGGATTTTGCGATTGTTGGAAGTCCGTGCCGCCGACTCGAACCGCTTCGGCAGTCCACAATCCACGAAGGCCAACAAAGACACGCAGTTGGCGGGATTGTTGTTGCTGCTGGGACTGGTCGTCTTCGCGGTGCTGTTCTCATTGTCGCGTGGCGGCATGGTCGCTCTGTGTGTCTCATTGGTGGTGATGCTGGGCGCGCTGTTGCGGATCGGCGTCTTATCTCTTCGCGTGGTGAGCACGCTGCTGGGGACTGCGGCGATCGTCGGCAGCCTGTTTCTGATGCTCGGCTACGACAAAGTGAGCGACCGGTTGGATAACTGGCAGTCCGAATCCCGTTGGACGATTTGGCAAGCGAACGTGCAATTGGCCGGCGACTTTCCGTTGTTCGGTGCCGGGCTGGGAAGTCATGTCGAAGCGTATCCGCTGTATCTGGACGTCCCGTTCGCCGAGACCGAATTCACTCACGCCGAAAACAGTTACCTCCAAATCGCCTCCGAATCGGGCCTGTTGGGTTTGGGTCTGGCGTTGGTCAGCGGAGCGTGTTGCGCGGCCTGGTGCCTGCGTAGTCTGCGAGCAACGTCCGATCGCCGCATCCGCATGTTAGCGGCAACCATCGCGGCCAGTTTGGCGGCGAATGGCGTTCACGCACTGTTCGACTTCGTGTGGTACGTTCCGGGGTTGATGACCGTTGTGATGTTGTTGGCCGCGTGCGCACGGCGACTCGATCAGATTTCGTTGGTGGACATAGCGGCCAGCCGATTGCCGCACTCCGTCGAACAGGACGCGGTTCGATCAGTTCCACGCGGGCTGGGTGTCCTGACGGCAGCCGCCACGTTCTGCGTGGCAGTTTGGTCGTTTCCGCATCTCTCACAGGCTGCCAGCGCGGAACCTTATTGGTTCGACTACTTGAAAATCGCTCTGCCGCAACGGGCAGGGAATCCGTCGGCATCATCCGGCGACTCGGCAGTGGATAAGGATCAACAATCCGAGCAGGCCGTGGTCACGAACTTCAAACGGTGTCTGACCGCTTTGAATCAGGTGACGAAACGAAATCCGGATCATGCTCGAGCTCACTTGCGGTTGGCCACGGCCTATCTGACAGCATTCGAACACTTGCAAGGGAACAACGACAATCCCATGAAGCTGGCGGACCTGCGTGATGCGGCGCTGGCGTCGCATTTCGAGTCGGTCGACGCCATGCGCCAATGGTTACAGCGAGCGGTTGGTCCAAACCTGAAATACCTCGACGCGGCTGTCAGCCATTCGCGACAAGCTGTCCAGCTCTGTCCGTTGCAGGGGCAGGGCTATGTCCAATTGGCCGAGCTGCTGTTTTTAGAAGACCTCGATCCGAAACACCCACGAGCATTACTCACGCAGGCCGAGTTGGTCCGGCCACACTCCGCGCAGGTGCAGTTCGTCATCGGCCGCGAGGCTCTAAACGACGGTCGTTTGGATGACGCGTTGAAGTCCTGGAAAATGGCCTTTCACCACCAGCGATCCTATCGGGAACAGATTCTCAATCTGCTGGTGGGGACCGTGCCGCCGAACGCCATTCTGGAGAATCTGGAACCGGACTTAGCCGCGTTGGAGCAATTGGAAGTTCGTTATCGCGACCAGCCCTCCGCGGACCATGTCGTGATCGCACGCGCCTATGCCGAAATGCTCAAGTCCGACGCATCGCTGCCGGGCTGCGATCAGCCGATCGAACGCCTGCTGGCCGCAGCGGCAATGCATGTTTCATTACAGGATGTGAATGACGCCGACGCCTGTTTCCGCCGCGCCATTGAAATTGATCGCGGTGCTTTTTCTGCCCGCTTGAAGTATGGAGTGTTCCTCTACGAGTACCACCAGTTCGCGCGCGCAGCCGAGCACTTGAAATGGTGCGCGCGGATCAACCCTGACGACGATTCCATCCGCCAACTGGCCGAAGAAGCAACCTCCCGCAGCCTGCGGCATGACAACGCCATCCAACCGGTCGAAGGTCGCCGCAGGCGGAAGTGAATTGATCGCCGTCATATGCGAGACTGATGGGACTTAGGAACAGAGCCGCAATTAGTTCCCGATTTGTTGCCACGGATTGATCGTTGAACCACAACCGCGCGTGTGACGCACACTGGCGGCGATTGGAACTCCGATGGCGAATG